>NZ_JBATXN010000358.1:0-14151 GCF_049673265.1 Mycobacterium sp.
GGCCGGTCAGTCCGGTTTTCAGCAGGCGACAGGTTCTGGCCGGTGGCGCTGCTCTCGCCATGTTCGGGATCACCGGCTCTGCCTGCAGTTCGCCTCCCGCTCCGCCGGCCGTCGACGAACTCGAATCACAGTTGAAACTGGCCCGACACGACAGCGAGCTGGCCACCGCCGCGGCCTCCGCTGCCGCCAAGCCGGTCAGTGCAGCGCTGACCGAGGTCGCTGCCGAACGCACTCAACATGCGCAGGCGCTGGCTACCGAAATCACCCGCCTCGCCGTCAACCCGACGTCCAGTCAGACCACCAGCCCGACACCCACCACGTCAGCCGCGGCGGCGCCTCCACCCACGTTGTCCGACGTGATCAATTCCCTGCGCGGGTCCGCGGCCAGCGCCAGTCACTTGGCGACCACGTCGTCGGGTTATCGGGCGGGGCTGCTTGGCTCGATCGCCGCCGCGTGCACGGCCTCTTACAGCGTTGCATTGGTGTTTTCAGGATCGGCGTCATGACATCGGCCGAGCCGTCGCCCGCCGACTCCGCGCTGTGTGCCGCGCTGACCACCGAACACGCCGTGATCTACGGCTACGGCATCGTGTCGGCGCACTGCGAACCCGACCAGAACAGCCTGGTGTCTTACTCGCTGAGCCAGCACCGCCAACGTCGCGACCAGGTGATCGCGATGCTCGGCGGCCGATCGGTCAAGGCCCCGGTGGCCGCCGCGGGCTACCAGTTGCCGATGCCGGTGAACAACCCAACCGACGCGAACAGGTTGGCCGCGCGGATGGAAAAGGACACCGAGGTGGCCTGGCGCGCGGTGCTCGAGCAGGCGCAGACGCCAGAGGATCGCACGTTCGGCGTGACCGCGCTGACTCAGAGCGCCGTGTTGGCCGCCCGCTGGAATCAGGTGCTGGGGGTCAACCCGATCACCACGGCGTTTCCCGGCGCCGACTAACCGCCCGAGACCGCAACCGTGATGTCGGTGGCCAGCGCGGCGCCGACCGCCAGTTCGCGAGTCTCGCCGGTAAACCGATTGCGCAACTCGACCGTCCCGTCCGCCCAGCCGCGACCCACCACGACGATCCACGGCACACCGAGCAGCTCGGCGTCTTTGAACTTCACCCCGGGCGAGGCCTGCCGGTCGTCGAGCAGCACCTCGATGCCCAGCCGATCCAGATCGGCCGCCAGCGTGGTTGCCCCGCTGCGCGCCTGCGCATCCTTGTTGGCGATCACCAGATGCACGTCGAACGGCGCGACTTCGGACGGCCATCGCAATCCCAGGTCGTCGTGGTGTTGTTCGGCGATGACCGCCACTAGCCGGGAGACTCCGAGACCGTAGGAACCCATGGTCAGCCGCACCGGTTTGCCGTCGTCGCCGAGCACGTCGACGGTGAAGGCATCGGTGTATTTGCGCCCGAGCTGGAAGATGTGACCAATCTCGATGCCCCGGGCCGATACCAGCAGGCCGGCGCCGTCCGGAGACGGATCGCCGTCGCGGATGTCGGCGGCCTCAATGGTGCCGTCGGCGGTGAAGTCGCGGCCCGCGACCAACCCGACGACGTGCTGCCCCGGCTTGTCGGCGCCGGTGATCCAGCTGGTGCCGTCCACCACCCGCGGGTCGACGAGATAACGAACATCGTTGGCTTGCAGCGACTTCGGTCCGATGTATCCCTTCACCAGGAACGGGTACTTAGCGAAGTCGGCGTCGTCGAGCAATGCGTACTCGGCGGGTTCGAGCGCAGCGCCGAGCCGCTTCTCGTCGACCTCGCGATCACCGGGAAGCCCGATCCCCAGCAGCTCCCAATCGCCACCGGGTTGGCGCACCTTGAGCAGAACGTTCTTCAGGGTGTCGGCCGCCGTTACGGTGCGACCCAGGTCGGCGCCGTTGGCCCACTCGACCAAGGTCGCGATGGTCGGGGTGTCGCCGGTGTCGTGGACGACCGACTCGGGCAGTCCCTCGATCGGCAGGGCCTCCGGGCGGGCGGTGACCACAGCCTCGACGTTGGCGGCGTAACCCGACTCCAGGCACCGCACGAAGGTGTCCTCGCCGACTGGGCTCTCGGCCAGGAACTCTTCGGACGCCGACCCGCCCATCGCACCGGATACCGCGGACACGATGACATAACGCACGTGCAGGCGGTCGAAAACCCGCTGGTAGGCCTCTCGGTGTGCGCGGTAGGCCGTCTTGAGCCCGTCGTCGTCGATGTCGAAGGAGTAGGAGTCCTTCATCACGAACTCGCGTACCCGCAGAATGCCGGCCCGGGGTCGCGCCTCGTCCCGGTACTTGATCTGGATCTGGTAGAGCGCAAGCGGAAAGTCTTTGTAGGAGCTGTACTCCCCTTTCACCGTCAGCGCGAAGAGTTCCTCGTGGGTCGGCGCGAGGAGATAGTCGTTGCCGCGGCGGTCTTTCAGCCGAAAAATGCCGTCGCCGTACTCGGTCCAACGGTTGGTCGTCTCGTACGGCGCGCGCGGCAGCAGCGCGGGAAAAAGGATCTCCTGCCCGCCGATCGCGTTCATCTCTTCCCGCACGACGCGTTCGATGTTGCGCAGCACCCGCAACCCCAGCGGCAGCCAGCTGTACAGGCCGGGCGCGATCGGTCGGATGTAGCCGGCCCGGATCAACAGCTTGTGGCTGGCAATTTCGGCGTCGGCGGGGTCATCGCGCAGCGTGCGCAAGAACAGCTCGGACATCCGGGTGATCACAGCGGGCCAGCCTAGCGGCGATCGCGAGCGCGGCTGAAAGCCGGGCGAAGCGGGTCGGCGCAATCAGCACAGCGGCGATCGCGAGCGCGGCTGAAAGCCGGGCGAAGCGGGTCGGCGCAATCAGCACAGCGGCAGGCCGGCTTTACGGATGCGACGCGGTCAGGTGCCCGGAACTACAGCTCGCCGGCGTCGATGGCGTCCTTGACTTCCTGCGCGTGCGCCACCTGCTCGGCGGTGTAGCCGATGAGCAGGGAAACTGCGCCGACGACGACGGCCACGCCGGCCACCCACAGCAGACCGTAGGTGTAGCCGTGGTCGAGTGCATGCAACTGCACCTTGTTCATGTTTTTCACCGGGCCCGTGGTGCCACCCAGGTACAGCGTGCGTGAGGTGATGACGGCCTGGATGATCGCCAACACCACAGGGCCACCGAGGTTTTGCAGCATCAGGGTGATCGCCGAGGTGGGGCCGATCCGATCGAAGCCGACGCCGGCGATCGCCGAGAGCGCCAGCGGGATGATGATCATCCCGATCCCGATCCCGCCGACGGTGATCAGCACCACCAAGTCGAGGTAAGGCATGCTGCCGTCGAGCGTCGAACCGTAGAGCATCGCGCCCAGCAGCAGGATCCCGCCGCTGATCACCACGACCCGAGGCGGGAACCACGACACCAGCTGCGAGGAGCCGCCCATGCCGATGCCCAGCGCGATCGCGAACGGGATAAAGCCCACGCCGGCTCGCAGTGCGCTGTAGCCCATGATGTCCTGCACGTACAGCCCGATCAGCACGGTCAGGGTAAAGAGGACGCCGCCGCCCAGGAAGATGGCCACGAAGGTGGCCAGCCGGTTGCGGTCGAAGAACAGGTCGAACGGGACGATGGGGTTCTCGGCAGTGCGCTCAACAAGGGCGAACGCGATAAAAGCAGCCACGGCCACCACACCGGAACCGAGGGTGATAAACGAGATCCAGCCCTGCTCGGGTCCCATCGAGAACGCGAAAACGGCGGCGGTACAGGTCACCGTGGCCAGCACGGCTCCGGCGGCATCGAGCTTCATCCGCTCCCGGTGGGTCTCCCGCAGCGTGGTGCGGGACAGATAGATCATCACCAGCCCGATCGGCACGTTGACCAGGAACGCCAACCGCCACGACACCTCGGTGAGCGCACCGCCGACCACCAAACCCATCACCGAACCGACACCGGTCATCGCGCCGAACACCGCCATCGCGGCGTTGCGTTGAGGCCCCTTCGGGAAGGTGGTAGCGACCAGCGCCAAGCCGGTCGGCGAGGCGATTGCGGCCCCGATGCCCTGCAGTAACCGGGCGGTGACCAGGGTGAAGTCGTCCCACGCGATACCGCACAGCGCGGAGGCGATGGTGAACAGCGCGACGCCGACGATGAAGGTGCGCTTCCGGCCGATGGTGTCGCCCATGCGGCCACCGAGCAGCATCAGACCACCGAAGGTCAGCACGTAGGCGGTGATCACCCAACTACGGCCGGCGTCGGACAGACCGAGCTCATTTTGGATCTTCGGCAGCGCGACGATCGCGATGGTGCCGTCCATGGTCGCCATCAACTGCATCCCGCCGATCGCGATGACCGCGGCGAGGAACCGCCGCGACAGCCACCACGTCGGATACGACTTGTTTGTGGGACTCACGGCGGCCTTGGCTGAGTGCACTGGGGGCATATGAACTACTCGCTCCGAGGGTTCAGACGTCCATTTGTGGACAGCCCGCTCTGCATCGTTGAGAGCCGTCATAAGAACTTACCCTACAGTAATCTTAGGAATCTTTTAAACGCCGAACGCCGCTACCGTACCGATCACGATGATCGCTGGGGGTCGAATTCCCTCGGAACGGATCTTTTCCGAAGCGTCCGCCAGGGTGGCCCGCAACGTCTGTTCTGCGACCGTCGTTCCCTGTTGAACCACCAGCACCGGCGTATCTGCAGGTCGGCCGCCTTTCAGCAGCGCTTCAGTGAAAAGCTCGATGCGTTCCACCGCCATCAGCAAAACAATGGTGCCCGACATCGCCGCCAATGCGTCCCAATTCACTAACGATTCGGGGTGTCCCGGCGCAAGATGTCCGCTCACCACCACGAACTCGTGATTCAAGCCGCGGTGAGTGACCGGAACACCTACCGACGCGGGCACCGCTATGGCACTTGTCACACCTGGCACGACCGTTACCGGAACGCCGGCCTCGACGCACGCCAGCATTTCCTCGTATCCGCGGGCGAACACGAACGGGTCGCCACCCTTGAGACGCACCACAAACCGTCCGGCTCGGGCCTGCTCGATCAGGACCGCGTTGATGGCGTCCTGGGCCATCGCTCGTCCGTAGGGAATTTTCGCGGCGTCGATCACCTCGACGTGCGGGGGCAGCTCGGCGAGCAGCTCCGGCGGCGCCAGCCGGTCGGCGACGACGACGTCGGCCTGGGCCAGCAGACGCCGGCCGCGGACGGTGATCAGTTCCGGATCACCGGGCCCGCCGCCGACCAGCGCCACCCCACCACGTACGACGTCGCTGCTTTCGAAGCTTTCTCCGGTGATGACCCCGCGCTGCAGTGCCTCGCGGATCGCCGAGCGGATGGCCGCCGAGCGGCGGTGCTCGCCGCCGGCCAGGACGCCCACCGACAGCCCGGCGTAGTCGAACGTCGCCGGGGTTACCGCGCTGCCCTCGACCGCAATGTCGGCGCGCACGCAGAAGATTCGATGCCGGTCAGCCTCGGCGACCACCGCCGAGTTCACTTGCGCGTCGTCGGTGGCCGCGATGGCATACCAGGCATCCTCCAGGTCGCCATCGCGATAGTCCCGCAGCGACAAGGTGATTCGGCTCATCGCTTCGACGGCGGGGGTCGCCGATCGGGTGATGACGTGCACGTCGGCTCCGCTGGCGACCAGTAGCGGAAGTCGGCGCTGAGCAACATTGCCGCCGCCGACCACGACGACCCTCTTGCCGGTTAGCCGCAGGCCGGCCAAATATGGGTTCTCGGATGACATCAGCGGACGACTCTCACGGGTGCCCCGCGAAACCGGGCTTGACCATGGGCACGTGCGGAACTCCGTCGTCGACGAAGTTATCGCCGTCGCGGACGAACCCGTGCTGCGCATACATGTCCGTCAAGTAGATCTGCGCGTCGATCCGGCACGGATAGTCGCCCACCTCGGCCAGCACCGCGCGCAACAGCCGGGTGGTGTGGCCTTGGCCGCGCGCGCTGCGTTCGGTGCACAGCCGACCCAGCCGAAATGCCTTCTGCCCGCCCGCGTGTTCCTCCATCAGCCGCAGCGTGCAGATGATGCCCTCGCTAGCGGGGGGACCCCCACGCCCCGGGTCCGCCAACCAGAAGTGCCGGGTTTCGGCGAGCAGATCACGCCCGTCCAGCTCGGGATATGGGCGGGCCTGTTCCACCACGAACACCTCAACCCGCAACTTCAGCAGCGCGTAAAGTGTCCGCACGTCAAGGTCTTTGGCCCAGGCGCGGTGCAACTCCGCCGTCATGATCCGCCCTCGGGCCGCAGTTGCAGTGCCTTGGTGCTCCACGACCACACTTCCTCGAACAGCGCCGGCTCATTCGAGAGAGTTGCTCCCAACGACGGCACCATGTCTTTCAGGGTAGGCAGCCACGCCTGGTATCGCTCGGAGAAACAGCGCTGCAGCACGTCAAGCATCGCCGATACCGCGATCGAGGCTCCCGGCGACGCGCCGAGCAGACCGGCGATACTGCCGTCGTCGGCGCTTAGGACCGTGGTGTCGAATTCAAGGACGCCACCTCTGCGCTTGTCCGGCCGGATCACCTGCACCCGCTGACCCGCCGTCGTCAACTCCCAGTCGGAATCCATAGCGGCGGGGACGAATTCGCGCAGTGCATCTATTCGGGCCGGCTGCGACAGCCGCAGCTGGCCGATCAGGTAATTGACCAGTTTCAGCTGAGTGACGCCGACGCCGACCATGGTCTTCATATTGCCCGGCCGCACAGATCGTGGCAGATCGGTGATCTGGCCGTGCTTAAGAAATTTCGGCGACCACCCGGCGAACGGCCCGAACAGCAGCCAAGGCTTGCCGTTGACGATCCGCGCGTCGAGATGTGCCGCGGTCATCGCCGGAGCGCCGACCGCGGGCAAGCCGTAAACCTTCGCTCGGTGCATCGCAGTGATCGCGGAATTGCCGCTGCGCAAGAACTTTCCGGCGATCGGAAAGCCGCCAAATCCCTTGGCTTCCGCAATGCCGGACCGCTGCAACAACCGCAACGCCTGCCCACCGGCACCGACGAAGACGAATCTTGCGTTCAGCTTGCGGTTTTCGCCGGTTCGGCGGTTGCGGACGGTTAGCGTCCAGCCGCCGTCGCGCTGCCGTGACAGCCTGCGGACCTCGTGGCCGAACAACACGGTCGCGCCGTTGCGCACGCTGTAGCCGATGAGTTGTCTGGACAGAGCACCGAAGTCGACGTCGGTGCCATCGTCGGCCCAATCCAGTGCAATCGGTTTGGAAAGGTCGCGTTTGGCCGCCATCAATGGCAGCCGCCGGGCGAATTCGTCGGCGTCGTCGACCCATTCGCTGCGGGCAAACAGAGGGTTACCGGCCAGCGCCTTGTGGCGTCGGCGCAGATAATCGATGCGATCGACGCCCTCCACAAAGCTCACATGTGGAACCCCACGCAGGAAGCCACGCACGTCAGGCAGCATGCCGGTTTCGGCCGCATACGCCCAGAACTGTCGGGTGACCTGAAATTGCTCGTTGACGCGCACCGCTTTGCTGACGTCGATCGAGCCGTCCGGCTGTTGCGGGGTGTAGAACAGCTCGCAGAGCCCGGAATGCCCGGTGCCGGCGTTGTTCCATGCGTCGCTGCTTTCGGCCCCGGCCGCGTCCAGCCGCTCGACCAGGGTGATCGACCAGTTGGGCTCCAGCCGCCGCAACAACGCACCGAGGGTGGCGCTCATGATCCCCGCCCCGACCAACGCAACGTCGGCCTTCGCTGCAACCTGCGGGTCTGACACGGAGCTTGTTCATCCTTTGCACTCGAGCGGCTGTGCCGGTGCCCAGGCTATCGCTGACCAGCGAGCTAGACCCGGCGGGACATCGCACGCTTTAAGCTGGCGTGCGTGACTGGCTGGCAGCCCGATGTCTTACCCGGCTACTGGCAACTCACCATCCCGCTGGGTGACGATCCCGACGGCGAGGGCGATGTCGTCGCGACACTGCTGCGCCGCGGCGACGCTGCGCCGGCCACCGAGGCCGTCCTCGCGGTGCACGGGTACACCGACTATTTCTTCCACACTGCGCTGGCCGACCACTTCGCCGACCGCGGGTTCGCGTTCTATGCGCTCGACTTGCACAAATGTGGGCGGTCGTGGCGGACCGGCCAAACCCCGCACTTCACCACCGACCTGGCCCGCTACGACGCCGAGCTCGACCGCGCGCTGGAGGTCATCCGCGAGCAGACCGGTTCGGCGCGGGTGCTGGTGTACGGCCATTCCGCCGGTGGGTTGATCGTGTCGCTGTGGCTCGACAGACTGCGTCGCAGACGCAGCAGTGGCGCGACCACACGCGCGGGCGTGACTGGGCTGGTACTCAACAGCCCATTTCTGGATTTGCCCGGACCGGGGGTGCTGCGCTGGCCGACGACGGCCGCGCTGGTCGCGGCGATCGCGCGAACCGGTGTAAAACGGGTCGCCCGGTCCCCGACTGAAAATATCGGTGGTTACGGCGCCAGCCTGCACCGCGACTACCACGGCGAGTTCGACTACAACCTGCATTGGAAGCCGCTGGGCGGCTTCCCCATCACCTTCGGCTGGTTGCGCGCGACCCAGCGGGGCCTGGCGCGGCTGCATCGCGGGCTCGACGTCGGCGTGCCGAACCTGATCCTGCGGTCAGATCACAGCGTTGCCGAAACCGCGGACCCAGTCGCCTTGCAATGCGGCGACGCGGTTCTCAACGTGGCGCTGATCGCCCGCTGGGCCGGCTGCATCGGCAACCGCAGCACAATCGTTCCGGTGACCGACGCCAAGCATGACGTGTTCTTGTCGATGCCACAGCCTCGGCAGGTGGCCTACCAACAGTTGGACATTTGGCTTGATGACTACCTCGATGTAGAACGGATGGCCGACAGATAGTATGGAGACCTACGACCTCGCGATCATCGGAACCGGTTCGGGCAACAGCATTCTCGACGGCCGCTACGGGCGCAAACGGGTCGCGATCTGCGAGCAGGGAACGTTCGGCGGGACTTGCCTGAACGTCGGATGCATCCCCACCAAAATGTTCGTTTACGCCGCCGAGGTCGCCGAAACGATCCGCACCGCCTCCCGTTACGGCGTCGACGCGCACATCGACCGGGTGCGATGGGATGACATCGTCTCGCGCGTTTTCGGGCGCATCGACCCGATCGCGATCAGCGGTGAAGACTACCGGCGGGCCTCCCCCAATGTTGATGTCTACGACGGGCACACCCGGTTCGGCGCGGTCCAGCCGGACGGTCGGTATCTGCTGCGCACCGACGGCGGCGACGAGTTCACCGCCGACCAGGTGGTGATCGCCGCGGGCGCGCGACCGGTGATCCCGCCGGCCATCATCGAGTGCGGGGTGCACTACTACACCAGTGACAACATCATGCGGGTAGCCGAGTTGCCCCCGCACCTGGTGATCGTCGGAGGGGGTTTCGTCGCAGCCGAATTCGCACACATCTTCTCCGCACTTGGTGTGCGGATCACTCTGGTGATCCGCGGCGGCGCCCTGTTGCGCCACCTCGATGACACGCTGTGCGAACGGTTTACCCGCATCGCGTCGACCAAATGGGAACTGCGTACCCACCGCAATGTGATCGGCTCCCATGAGAACCGTTCCGGCATTGTGCTGGAGCTCGACGACGGTTCGACGCTGGGTGCCGACGCCGTGCTGGTGGCGACGGGGCGGATGCCCAACGGCGATCAGTTGGACGCCGAGCAGGCCGGCATCGAGGTCGACTACGGCCGAATCGTCGTCGATGAATACCAACGAACCTCGGCGCGTAACGTTTTCGCGCTCGGTGATGTGTCGTCGCCGTATGAGCTCAAGCACGTCGCCAACCACGAAGCGCGCGTGGTGCAGCACAACCTGCTCTGCGACTGGGACGACACCCAAGCGCTGGTGACCACCGATCACCGTTACGTTCCGGCCGCGGTGTTCACCGATCCACAGATCGCCACCGTCGGGTTGACTGAAAATGAAGCTGTCGCACAGGGTTTCGACGTGTCCTGCACCATCCAGGACTACGGCGGCGTCGCCTTCGGCTGGGCGATGGAGGACACCACGGGCATCGTCAAGCTGATCGGTGACCGTGGAACCGGGCGACTGCTCGGCGCACACATCATGGGGCACCAGGCCTCGTCGATCATCCAGCCGCTGATCCAGGCGATGAGCTTCGGACTGCCTATCCAGCAGATGGCTCGCGGCCAGTACTGGATTCATCCGGCATTGCCGGAGGTCGTCGAGAACGCGCTACTCGACCTGTGAGGCGCGGCGGGCTAGGCAGCGCTGGTTGACGACAAACCGCCAGGCTTGCTGTCGACCGACCAGAGGTGACCGCACTCGGGGCATTGCAGGTGCAGTAGCCAGGCCTGGTTGCTCAGCAGGAACTGCCAGTGCACGCCGCAGTTCCGGCTGCTCTGACACTCGGCGCAACCGACGCCGTGCTTGCACTGCGGGCAGCCGAACCACGCGCGGCGGCCCCGATCAGCGGTGGGGTCAATCGGGAACACGGCCGGCCACCCGATCCGGAAGCACTCCCGCGGCCACTAGATCGTCGTAGATTCGTTGCTGTTCGTCGTCCAGGTCCGAGTACAGCATCGCGTAGGCGCGATCCTCCTCGGCCAGCACCGCCAGCGGGTCCCAGTCCTCCCCGATCGCCTCCAGGACGGCGGCCCGCCGCCGCGCCTCGTCGAGGGTCAGGTCGTATGCGAAGTCCATACGATCAGGCTCAACAGCCACCGGTTCTCCTGTGCCAAGTTGTCGATTGGGCTACCAGGGTCGGCGGTGCCGGCCGCACTCGGCAATGGCCTCTGTCACATTCGGTACTTGAGATTGGTCACAGCTACGCCGTTCGCGGCTGCCCCGGATTTACCACCGGGGCGGGGCGGCTCCCCTGCCGAAGCCCCATGTCGACTGTCCAAGTCTTGGTTTGCGCGGGTTGTCGGTCGGTTGACGTCGGAAACGTTGCGCCAAAATTGTCTCGGCGTCGGTTCCCTCGACCAGTGCCAGGCACGGGCTGCTGAATTCGCACGCCCGGCAGTGCTGGGCGAATGTCGGGTAGATCGCCGGATTGCTGGTCATGTCGATTGCCTCAGCACCGATCAACATCGCAACCAGGCCGATCTCGGCCCGGGTACGGCGGATGCGGGTCCGCCGCAGTAGGCCTGCGGTGCGTTGCTCGACGCGATTCGTGTCGTCCGTTCGCGCCGTTCGGGCCAACATCCGTCGGTGCTGCGGGATTGACCGACCACCGCCGCTTGGCTCGCTTTGCCGAACCCGGTACGACGCACCAGTTGCGGCGCGATCGGCTGCGGGCAGATCCAGCGGGCCGCTGATGCGGACCTCGTTGTGAATGGTGCCCGAGATCTCCATACCCAGGTATTCCTGCTCCCAGGCCCAACAGCCAGCGACGGCCACCTCATCGCGGATCAGCGCGTCCAAGTCCTGCCAGTCGTCGACGATCTGGTGGCGGACGACCCAATACTCGTCGGCGGCATCCACCGCCAGCAGATCGATCCGGCATGTGTAGATCACCGGGAATCCATCGGGGATCGTCAGCCCACGTTCGGGGTCGCGCGGGTCGGGCACGAGCGGCTCGACGTCGTGGTCGATCTTCACCGGTGCGAAGTCGTCAATGGTGCTCGCCCACGCATCGTAGGAGTCGAGCAGCGTCGTTGCGGTCTTCAGCGAATCGGGCTGGCCAGCATCGTCGAGTGCACGTTTGACGGCCTTGTGCACGAGTGATTGCTTCAGTTCGTGCGGCCAGTCCCACGTTCCCGGGTAGTAGTAAACGGCGAGCGCTTCTTTGATCGAAGCCGTTAGGGCGGGATCTACGGCGCCGACGGGTGCAAGACCACGGCGATGCGGTGACGCGAAATCCCACTGCCGACGGCACCGTTTGAATTGGGCCCGGTCATTCTCGGTAATCCGAAAGTCCATCACGTGGCCCGCCGCTCAGTGAAAGTGTGGCCACGGCTGTTCAACCGGCCAGCGACAGCGATCGGCGCTGCTTTGCATCGACTCCAACTCCGCGAGTAGGTCATCGAAGAACACCCGTAACCGTTCTGGCTCGTCGAGCGGCCAGGCTGCGGAGAACGACATCCACACATCGGGTTCGGGCCTGCCCGTCGGTCGGGCATCGGGTAGCACATCGCCGACCGGCACGATTTGCCAGTCGTACTCGTCGCCAGATCGCTGGAGGTACACGATGTCTTCGCGATCGGGGCGCATCGCCTCGATCGAGGCCAAGAGCTCGTCACGGTCCATTGTTCGCCCCGCCGCTTCAGGATAGCCCCGCTACGTTGGCAAAACCCAGAGCCCGCGATCGCGAAGGTATCCAAACATTGAGTTGCGCCCCCCGGCGCCTTGGGCGGTGTAGAACGGTGCTCATGGGGCTGTCAGGCGTCAAGGCTCCGGGACGTAGCGGTGATTAGCCGTGCATGAGCTGTCACTGTGCGAGGCGATCGCCGGTGTGATCAAACCGTACGCCGACGGTCGCCATGTCGACGTGGTTCGCGTCCGGATTGGCGCGCTGCGCCAAGTGGTTCCCGAGTCGCTGTCCTTTTGCTGGACGCTGGTCCGCGACTACGAAGACATGCCCGACGCCGAGTTGGAACTCGAATGGGTCACCGCCGAGGTGACCTGCCGTTCCTGCGGCCACCAGTCGGCGATCACCTCGCAGTGGTCATTGCTATGCCCGCGTTGCGAAAGTGCCGATGTCGAGGTGCTGTGCGGCGACGAGTTCTTGGTGACGTCATTGGATGTCTCGTGAAAGGTACTGGCGATGGGTAGATTTCATCGGCACGATGGCGGAACAGAACACACCCACGAGCACGGCGACCAGCCGCATAGCCACGCCGGCGACCACGGCGATCACAGCGGTTACGAGACCGGCTCCCAGCGGATCGACGTGCTGGAGGCGATCTTTGCCGAGAACGATATCCGAGCCGGATTTAATCGAAAGTTATTTGAGCACAATGGGGTTCGCGCTATTAATTTGATGAGCTCCCCCGGCTCCGGCAAGACGACGGTGCTGAGCGCAACGCTCGACGAACTGGCCGATGATATCGCCGTAGGGGTGATCGAAGGCGACATCGCCACCGACCTTGACGCCGCCAAGCTCGGCGGCCGCGGCGCCCAGATATCTCTACTGAATACCGGCAACGGATTCGGCGGCGAATGTCATCTCGACGCACCCATGGTCAACCGCGCCCTGCAAGGACTGGATTTAGCTCACCTGGATCTGGTGATCATCGAAAATGTCGGAAATCTGGTATGCCCGGCCGAGTTTGACGTCGGCGAGCACGCTAAAGCGATGGTTTATTCGGTCACAGAAGGTGACGACAAACCATTGAAGTACCCGGTGATGTTTCGCGCCGTGGACGTGGTACTGCTCAACAAGATCGACCTGGTGCCGTATTTGGACGTCGATGTCGACTCGTATATGGCCCGCGTTCACGAGGTCAATCCGACGGCGACGATTTTGCCGGTCAGTGCCCGCACCGGCGCCGGGATGTCCGCCTGGTTCGGCTGGCTGCGACGATTCATCGCCGACTCAGCCGTCTGAGCTCTCGGTGACGCATATTTCGGGCGCGGCTGAACCGACAGCGGGAAATCCCTTGGCGGGCAACACATGCAACTGATTCGCAAGACGGCAGAAATGTTGCTGAGCGGCACGCACCAATGATGGCCCCCGACGGCGATCGAGGCCTAAGAATACGCCGGGGCTGACGAAATCGCGCCGAAATCCAGAAACCTGTTCCAGCTCTCCGGATTTGCCAGAACTTCGTTGACAAGGCAGTTCGGCGGGAGTAGACCGAGAAAATAGCGCCGCGTCAAGCGGGGTCAAGGAAGCGGCCTCAAGCGGCGTCGGGGCTCCGGGGGTTCCAGCCCGGCCCCGAGAGGCTGCATTATGCCAACAGAAGCAGCAGTCAAAGCGGAAGAAACATTGATCCACGTTCTATGGATCAATGCGGGTCTCAGTTGTGATGGCGATTCGGTGGCGCTGACTGCCGCCACCCAACCCAGCATCGAGGAGATTGCGCTGGGCGCGCTCCCCGGTCTGCCCAAGATCGCCGTGCACTGGCCACTGATCGACTTCGAATGCGGCCCCAACGGCGGGGCCGACGATTTCCTCGAGTGGTTCTTCAAGGCCGATCGCGGTGAGCTCGAACCGTTCGTGCTGGTCGTGGAAGGTTCAATTCCCAACGAAGCGCTCAAGAGCGAAGG
>NZ_JBATXN010000359.1:0-10665 GCF_049673265.1 Mycobacterium sp.
GGCCACGGCTGCGTGCCCGGCGTCGGATGCGGCGGCTGGCCGTGATCGGCCAGCACGGCTGAGCTAGTCGCGGGTTCGCTGCCCGCCGGTTGCTTGGCAGGTCTAAGGTTCTCCGCAACTCGACTGCTAGGGGACCTTCGATGGCCAAGCTCAGGTTCGGATATTTCATCGCACCGTTTCACCGCGCCGGCACCAACCCGACACTGGCGTTGCAGCGAGATCTCGAATTCGTCGAACACCTCGATGCGCTCGGCTTCGACGAGGCGTGGATTGGCGAGCATCACTCGGCAGGCACCGAGCTGATCGCCTCGCCGGAGATCTTCATCGCCGCCGCCGCGGAACGGACCAAGTGGATCAAGCTCGGCACCGGCGTCATCTCGCTCGCCTACCACAACCCGCTCTGGGTCGCCGACCGGTTGATGATGCTGGATCACCTCACCCACGGCCGCATCATCGGCGGCGTGGGCCCGGGTTCGCTGCCCAGCGACTCGTCGATGATCGGGCTGACCCCGACCGACACCCGTGAACTGCTGGAAACCAACCTCGACATCGTCGTTCGGCTGCTAGCGGGGGAGACGGTCAGCGCGAAAACCGCCACGCATCAACTATTCGACGCCCAGCTGCAACTCTCGCCGTACTCCGAGGACGGTATCCCGCTGGCCGTGGCCGCGGTTGCCTCGCCGACGGGCGCGCGGTTGGCCGGCAAGCACGGCATTGGCTTGCTGTCCATCGGGGCGACGCTGACTATCGAGGGCTTCAACGCGTTGCAATATCACTGGGACATCGTGGAAGAGCGCGCGGCGGTATTCGGAACCCAGGTCGATCGCAAAAATTGGAGCCTAGTTGGGCCGTTCCATATCGCCGAAACCGACAAGCAAGCCCGTGAGGAAGTGAAATTCGGCCTCGAGGCGTGGTTCCGGTACTTCCAGAAGGTGGCCGCGTTCCCGCAGATGACCATGCCCGGCGAGCAGATCAACGAAATGATCGACGTCATCAACGACAACGGCGCCGGTGTGATCGGCACGCCCGAGCACGCGCGGGAACAGGTACAGCGGATGTGGGATCAATCCGGCGGGTTCGGCTGCATGCTGCAAATGCATCACGAGTGGGCCAATCCGGCGGCGACCAAACGGTCAGCCGAACTGTTCGCCACCGAAGTGATGCCGCATTTCCAAGGCCAAGCGCAGCCCACGCTGGATGCCGCTGCCCGTGCCAGCGAAGCACGGGAAGGTCTCGCGGAGTCGCAGAACCAGGCCGTCGCGCACATGACCAAGAAGTACCAGGACGAAATCGGTTCGAAATAACCAACTTTCGCGAGCACGTAACGCAGTTCAACGACCGCGAAAGCGCGGCTCCCGCTTCTCGACGAACGCCAGAGCTGCCTCACGGTGATCCTCGGTAAGCCCGGTGTGTATGTGATGCGTGACCTCAAGGTCCATGCACTCCTCAAGGCTTCCGTGCACCGCCCGGTTGAGATTCTCCTTGATATAGCGGTAGGTGATCGACGGACCCTGGGCCAGCCTCCGGGCCCGGTCCATCACCTCCTTCTCGAGGTCGCCCGCCGGGAACACCGCGTTGACCAAACCCAACCCCTCGGCCTGATCCGCCGTCAGCCGCTCCGAGAAGTAGTACAGCTCCTTGGCCTTGGCCGGGCCGACCAGCCTGGTCAAAAACCAGGTACCGCCGTAGTCGCCGGCAAAGGCGACGCGGGCGAACGCGGTGGTGAAGATGGCCGTGTCGGCCGCATACCTGAGATCGCACGCCAAGGCCAGCGCCAAGCCCGCGCCGGCCGCCGGGCCGGGAACCTGGGCGATCGTCGGTTTGGGCATCCGCCACAGCTTCCCACTGGTCGCCTGCTGGTTCAGCCGCTGGCGGTGGATCGCCACGTCCACTGGTATCGAAGGCCCGCCTGAAGATCCGCGGTCTGCCATGGCCTTGACGTCGCCTCCGGCCGAGAAGGCACTCCCCGCTCCGGTCAGCACCACGCACCCGACCTCATCGCTGACTTCGACCTCCGCCAGGACTCGCCCCAACGCCGCGAGCATCTCGTCGGAGAAGGCGTTCCGCCGCGTGGGCCGATTCATGGTGATCACCGCTACGCCTTCGTCCACCTCGGCCAAAAGGTCTTCGGATCCTGTATCGAGGGCCGTCACGGCGCACCCACCACGAAACGCACTCCGGCCATCTCGACGACCGGCCCGTCACCGTCGGCCAAGCCCCCCAGGCCCGGTGTCAACCAGACTTCAATGATGCCTTCGCCCCGGCCGTCCGCAGCCGAGACGAACCGCAAGGCTTGGCCGGCCGAGTCCAGCCGGACCACGACTGACCCGCCGTCTACCTCCGCGTCGAGCCCAAGAACCCCGGCCCACCGCTGAGCCGCCGGGGCCGGTTCTTCCACCGCGACCGTGATGCCGGCGATCCCGCCGGCCGGGTGATCGGGCACGGCCCCCGACCATGCTGGCCCCGCCCAGCGCCACGAGCCGGTGGGCGATGCCCAGTCGAGGGACACGATCGCCCCGGGGATGTCCTTGGGGTGCAGGTGGGTGCCGGCGATGTCCTCGAGGTCAACCTTCCAGACCACGCGGACTCCCAGATCGGCCACCCGCCGGCGGGCCTCCTCGAGCGAGGGCATCTGGAATATCGCCATGTAGCCGCTGTCTGACCCGCGGCGGGCCAGGTAGCGCCCCGCGGTGGTGCCGTCCTGCGCGGGAGAGACGACTTCTACGAAGGTGTCGCCCACCGGAAACACCGCGTTGATCAGCCCGAACTCGCCGACCCCCGGATCATGGAACGGGTCCGGCCAGCCAAAGGTCTGCTGGAGAGCAGCGGCGGTCTTCTCGCAATCGTGGGCGACTAACGCCACCTGGCGCAGACGAGGACCGGGCAGTGAATCGGGCATAAACACCCTCCAATGGCAACGACGTAGAACCACCGTACGCGGGTTCGCCTGCACGGCAAGCTGTTTCCGGCCGTTGACGGGAACGCGAGTACAGTAACTCCGATGGCCGTCGTCCCCTCCAATGAGCGGATGATTGCCGGGGTCGCCGCCGCATCCGTGTCGCTCGGGGTGGCCCAGTTGGTGGGCATCCCGTTTGGTGCGCGGGCCGATGCCCGTAATGCGATCAGCTCAGCGGTCGTCGACCTGACGCCGGGGCCTATCAAAGAATGGGCGATTCAGACGCTGGGCGCGCTGGACAAACTCTTCCTTGCCGTCGCCGTGCTCGTGGTGATCGCCGCGATCGGTGCAATCGCCGGGACGTTCGAGACGCGGCGCCGCCCGCTCGGTAGCGCCGCGATCGCCGCGGCGGGCGTCCTCGGATGCATTGCAGTGCTGTCACGATCGGGTAGCACAGCACTCGACATCATCCCCACTGCCGCGGGCGCGGCCTGCGGCGTCGCGGCCCTACGCTTGCTCACCCGTCGGTTCTCGCCAGGCCCGGCAGGCCCTGAAGACAAAGTCGGCGACGACGTGCCGGACACCGGCAGGCGCAGGTTTGTCATGTTGGGATTGCTCGGATTCGGAGTGGTGAGCGGCGTGGCCGGTGCGGTCATCACGCGGTTGGCGCATTCGGTAGCCGCCGACCGCAACAGCTTCGCACTTCCCCGGCCGCGCACGCCGGCGCCCCCGATACCTGCTGCAGTGCAGCCGAACGGCGTTGCGCTACCAAGCTTTGTCACCGCCAGCGCCGACTTTTACCGGGTGGACACCGCACTCAGTGTTCCCCAACTCAGCCACGGCGACTGGCGGCTGCACATCCACGGCATGGTGGACCGCGAAGCCACCTACAGCTTCGACGATCTCGCCAACTTCGAAGTCGTCGAAAAAGTAACGACGTTAACCTGCGTATCGAATCCTGTTGGAGGCAAACTGATCTCGACAGGCGTATGGACAGGCTATCGAGTGGCCGATCTGCTGGCGGCGGCCGGTGTACACGCGGACGCCGATATGGTGCTCTCGACGTCGATCGACGGGTTCACCGCCGGCACGCCAGTGGATGCGCTCACCGATGGCCGCGACGCGCTCCTGGCGGTCGGACTCAACGGTGAGCCGCTGCCAATCGAGCATGGCTACCCGGCCCGGCTGGTGGTACCCGGACTCTACGGGTACGTGTCGGCAACCAAGTGGGTCGTCGAGCTGGAGCTAACCCGCTTCGACAGAGCAAAGGCGTACTGGACGCGGCAGGGCTGGGCACCGCGTGCACCTATCAAGACCGAGTCGCGGATCGACGTGCCCAGAGATGGTCAGAAGGTACCGATCGGACCGGTGGTCTTTGGCGGTGTCGCGTGGGCACAGAATCGTGGCGTGCGGGCCGTGGAGGTCCTTATCGACGATGGCGCGTGGCAGCCCGCTCTACCGGGCGCGAGCTATTCCAACCAGACGTGGCGGTTGTGGAGCTTCCCCTGGCAGGCGAAAAGCCCTGGGAAACACACCATCACCGTGCGCGCCGCCGACAACACCGGCGCTGTCCAAACCAAAAATCAGGTGGGTCCCGTCCCAGACGGCGCCACCGGCTGGCACACGGTGGACTTCACCGTGGCGGAGCCATGAAGCGCTATTTCGACGAGAGCTTCCGCCAACTGAATACGGCAATGACGATGCCGATCAGCGCCGTGATCGGACCGATGATGGACCAGGTCGTGGTGTTGCTCATCGGGCTGCCACCTAGCACGCCGAATCCCTGCAGCGCCCAGATCAGACCGAACAATGCGAGGATCACACCGAACGCCAATGTAACGACGAAAGTCCTTCTCATATAGGGGATGCTACGTGCCGGAGAGTGGATATCGTTCCAGTAGCGTCGTCCGACAGATGAAGGAGCGCACATGGATCTGCATCTGTCGGGGAAGATTGCCGTCGTCACCGGGGCCAGCAAGGGTATCGGTCTCGCGATCACCAAGGCCCTCGTCGATGCGGGCACACATGTCGTCGCCGGGTCACGGACCCCTGGTAAGCAACTGCCCCTGCTGGAAGAGAGTGGGCAGGTGTCGTTCGTGTCCGTGGACCTCACCCAGCCCGGCGCCGCCGAAGAATTAATCGCGGCAGCGACCTACCGCGGCGGAATCGACGTATTGATCAACAACGTCGGCGAGTGCCACGGTCCGCCCGGGTGGTCTCGCCAGCATTTCCGACGACGATTGGCGGGCGTCCTGGGATCTGAACCTCATGGCGGTGGTGCGACCGACCCGCGCGGCGCTGCCGGAGATCGAGCGGCGCGGCGGCGGTTCCATCGTCATCGTCAGCTCAATCAACGCGTACCTTCCCGGTGCCAATACCTACGACTACTGCGCCGCCAAGGCGGCCGTCGCAAACTTTGCAAAGGCATTGTCAAAAGATCTGGGGCCGAAGAACATTCGTGTCAATTCGGTTAGTCCGGGCCCGGTGTCGACCGAGCGGTTTATCGAGCAGGGCGGGGTGGCCGACGAGCTCGCCGCAGCTAACGGCCAGACGGCCGACGAGGTCAGGGCGGAGCTCGCAAGCTCCACGCCGACAGGGCGGTTCAGCACTGCTGAAGAAGTCGCTGACCTGGTTGTCTTCCTGGCTAGCGACCGCGCCGGAAATATCACGGGAGATGACTACCGCATTGACGGCGGATTCGTCGCGACCGTCTGATTCGTTAGACGGACTGCAGGATGACGGTCGCGACGGCCAGGCCCAGGCCGATCACCGCTGGAGCCGTGTCAGTGGCACTGTCTGATGCGCGGCCGTGAAAAACGATGGCGCCCAACGCAAGCAGACAAAGCCCGATGGCGGCGGCGACGCCGATCGGCGCCCAGGCCAGACCCACCAACACACCGGTGACACCGGCCAGCTCGAGCAGCCCGATCACCCGCCATTGCGCGGGCTTAACGCCGAGATGGTCCCGGATTGCGAGCGATTGCCGGACCCCGAAAAGCTTGATCAGACCGGCAAACGCAAAAAGCGCGGCAAGCAAGGCCGTGACTATTGCTTCGGCAATCATCACCACACCGTAACCTGCGCCGCGCCTGTCAGTCCTGAAGGCCGGTCGCAGCCGCAAACGCGCGGAGTTCGCGCTCGATGTCGGATCCGGCGGGCTGATAGACGAGTTCGGTGACGCCATGAGTGCCAAGTCCGGCAACACGCTCCGACACTTGCTGCGGTGTGCCCACCAGAGCCGCGGCGCTGGCCAACGGTATGAGGTCGGCGACGTGCGGCTCGTCCCGCGGGTTGGCCTTGACCAGATGCCCCTCATGGATTGCGAGATGCCGCTCGGTCTCCGGACAGGCCTCGACCGCCGCACGCCATTCGCGGCCGCCCGGTAGGCCGTCAACCGCGGCGGCGCCCCCGCGCTCGTACACGACGTGGTAAAGCACTACCGCGCTGGGCCCCGCGGCGTCGACGACCCGAGCAGAGGTCAGCTCCTCACCCTCGTCGAGCACCGTGCCGAAGGACAGCAGCGCCCTCCAGTCGGCCACCTTGACGGCATCGGGTTGCGGAACGGCGGCCGAGAACACACCGTCGCCCAGTTCGGCCGCCACTGCCAGTCCCTTCGGGCCGTCCGCGCCGATCAGGATCGGGACATTGACCGGTCGCTTCGCGCCGAAGCCGGGCGCGTGCAGCATGCGGATTTTCGCGCCATCCCACTCGGCGGTCTCGCCGGCCAAAAGCGTCCTCAAGCATCGGACGTATTCGGCAACCTGGCGCCACGGCATGGGCCGCTTGCCCAGCGCGAACCGACCAGTGAAGCCCGATCCGACGGCCACTGCGACGCGACCCGGCGCCTGGTCCACCAGCTCGGCGATCGCGGCGGCGTTGACCATCGGATGGCGCAGGCTGGGAACGAGCACGCCCGGCCCGAGGCCGATGCGCGACGTGCGTTCAGCACACCGCGAAAGGACCATCCACACGTCGGACTGAAGCGCCGGGGAGTCATAGAGCCACGCTCGCCGGTAGCCGAGCGTTTCGGCCAGCTGCACATGTGCCGGGGTATCGGACGAGGTCGCGAACGCGCAAGAGATGTCCATCCTCCGACCCTATTGCGCGTCGTCGACGCCCGGCACGTATTGAAGGCCGGCCTGCGGTCAAGGGTATTAAGGTTTGGGCGACTCCAAGAGAGCATGCGTCGACAAGGGGCAACAGATGGAGGGAATGGCCGAGCTGATACCGGTGCTGCCCGCACACCGCTTCGATGAGGCGGGTTTGGCGCGGTATTTGCATGGGCGGCTGCCGGGTTTCGACGGTCACCTCGAAATTCGTCAGTTTCAAGGCGGACAGAGCAACCCCACCTATCATCTGCGCACTTCCGGCGGTGAATACGTGCTGCGCAAGAAGCCACCGGGCAAGTTGTTGCCCCGCGCGCACGAGGTCGAGCGCGAACACCGTGTCATGGCCGCGTTGGCCGAGACCGATGTGCCGGTGCCGCTCATGCAGCTGCTGTGTCAGGACGAAACCATCATCGGCACACCGTTTTTCGTGATGGATCACGTTGAGGGTCGAGTTTTTCCCGACCGGGTGATGCGCGAATGTTCCCCCGCACACCGTGCCGCGGTATATGAAGATCTCGCGCGCGTCCTTGCGGCATTGCATCGGGTGGATTGGCGCGCCGCAGGGCTGGACGGGTTCGGCCGGCCAGAGGGCTACATGCAACGTCAGGTGGCGCTGTGGACTCGACAGTGGCAGGCGGCGCGCATGGAGGACATGCCGGCGATGGACCTGTTGGCGCAATGGCTGCCAGACCACCTGCCGCCCGACGATGCGCCTGCGTGCATCGCGCACGGCGACTACCGTCTGGGCAACGTCTTGCTGCACCCAACCGAGCCTCGGGTGGTAGCCGTGCTGGACTGGGAGCTGGCGACGATCGGTAACCCGCTGGCCGACTTGGGCTATTTCTGCGTGACCTACCACGTCCCCGGGGGACCGGGCGGCCTGACCGGGGTGCTCGGCGAGACCCTCACTGGCACTGGGCTTCCCGACCAACAGACTTTTGTCGAAACCTACTGCGGGTACGCGGGGCGCAAACCGCCGGAGTCGCTTGACGTGTTCGTGGTGTTTTCGATGTTCCGGCTGGCCTCCATCACCGCGGGCGTGTGGCGGCGCGGGGTAGACGGCAACGCCGCCGATGCACGGGCCAGTACAACCGAGTATCGCGAGCGCTATCGAAGCATGGCCGACGCCGCCTGGGCACTGGCGCAACAGGTGTCCGGGTAGCCCGAATTCAGTACAGATAAATCGCCAGCACGCCGGCCCACAAGATAACCAGCCACGCATCGGTGAACAGCTTGAGCCACAGGGGAGCTGTTCGCACTTCCATGAAGTACCGGATGATCATGCGTCCCTTGATGAATCCGAGCAAGACGACGGCGACGGTGATCGGCACACTGGCCACAGCTGCCCCCCGGGTATGACCGGGCGCCAACCACCACGAGACAATGGTGATCGCGGACAAGATAATCCAGGCATAGGTGGTTGTGCGCGCAGCGGTCGTAGTCACGAGCTCACCTCATCACGTAGAGCAGGGCGAAGATAACGATCCACAGCAGGTCGACCATGTGCCAGTAGGTGGCTCCGGCTTCGGCCATGAACAGCCGGCGCCGACGAGGGTTGCGCAATTCGCGCAACGTGATGCTCAGGATGAGCAGGCCAAGTGAGACATGGAACAGGTGCACACCGGTGAGCATGTAATAGAACATGAAGAATTCGTTGGTCGAAATGGTGTATCCCGCAGCAATTTCCGTCGACCATTCGTAGGCTTTGATCAGAATGAATGCAACTCCACACAGGCCCCCGAGATAGGTCAGGCGCTGCGCCTGGGAATGGTCGTTGGCGCGCGCGGCCTGCACACTGCGCGCGATGAACCAGGAACTGGCGAGCAGCACCAACGTGTTGAGCACGCCGATGTTGATGTTGAGATGCTGTTGGGAAGCCAAGAACTCCTGCGGCTTCATCGCGCGGTAGACCATGAAGATGATGAAATAGGCACCGAAAACGATCAGATCGCCTAGAACCATCACCCACATGTGGCCGTCGCCGGGCATGTGCAGCGTGCGCTGGTGCGCGGGCGCGGTCTGCTCTGCATTCACCATTCAGTCGTCCTAGACGTTCAATCCAGAGGTGGCTCGTCGACCGGCTGGCGTTCGGTTGCCTTCATCAAGAAGACGATCACGCAACTGAGCCAAAAGCCGAAAACCACCACTCCCAACCAGAATGCGATCGACCCGTTCCACGCAAACGGCCCCGCCTTGGAGACGAATACCGGCATCGCCATGATTTCGGTGACGATCTGCCAAACCGATACGTAGGCCAGCCATTTGGGGAAGATTTGGTTCTTGTCGTACAGGATCGCCACCGCGAACGCGAAGTAGGCAGTCGAGAAGCACCCGAGCGATCCAACGTAGGACAGCAGCCCGAGGTCGTAGAGCAGGGCAAGTATCTGCGGATTACGGCCCGGCCGGTACACCGCGGTCAAGAAGCAGAACGCAACCAGCAGGCATCCCGGCAGCGCGCCGACGGACATCGCGCCGAGATAGCCGTAGGCCATCACCGATCCAACCGTCATCCGCTTCATGTGATAGGCGACGATGCCGTTGGCTATCCCGGCGCCGCCGACGATCAGCACCAGAATGCCGAAACCGATCTTGATGGTCAGCCCATGTGCGTGAAAGAAGTGCACTATCTGATCGCCTGCCACGTCGGGCCGCGGGGGCGGCATCACTCGGGCCAGCGCGAAAAAGATCACCCCGAATGCGGTATAGAACGCCGGGACGATCCAAAACACAAGCCAGACATCACGTTTGCCTGCTCGTGGCACTCGGCCAGCACTGGCCGCGTCCGCGCCCGATGACGACTGGGCAGAGATCGTGCTGCTCATGTCGCGACACCCTCATCCACTGCCTGCCTGTGCAGCACATTCCGCAACACGAAAAACATCACCACCACGAACAACGCGAATGCCCCGTTGCGAAGCCAGAAGGACACCACACCATTCCAGGCCAACGGCCCGGCGGCGAAGACCGCGGCACCCGCGGCCGGAGCCATCGCCATCGCCGTCGCAATGGCGTAATGCCCGACCCACCGCGGAAACACCGGCTTGGGTCCGTCATCGAAATAGACTGCGGCGCCGAGCAATAGGTTCATGCCGACGAATGCGCCCACGGGTGCGATGAAGATCATCCACGCCATGTCGTTCAGAAGCATGACCAGTTCGGGACTGCGGTCGGGCCGAAATGCCGCGACCAGGTAGAAGATGTCAGCCAGCGCGAACAGGGTTGCCCCGCTGACCGCCGCGGTGAGGTAGCAATACGCGAATACGTGACTTTGAGTGGCCATCCGCTTCATCTGGACGACGATCACCATGAAGAACGGCAGCAACATGATCCCGCACAGGTTGAAGGTGATCATGCTGAACCGGATCAGCGCCGTGTGATCGCTGTAGAACTTCGCGACCTGCTCGGCGGTCATGCCGGGCGACATTGGCGGAAAGAATCCAGGAAAGGCCAGAAAAGCGATCAGCAGCACGACCCCGAAGGCGGGCGCGGTCCACAGGCTGATCAGCTGGGTCTTGATGTTGGCGGCCTTGGGTAGGTCCTCGGCCTCAGCGAGAATCTGCACGGATCTGCCTCCTCGCCGTCGGCCTAACTGGGGTAGCCGATCGGCTACCCCAGACCATAGATGACCCAAAGGACATCCAGCAAGGGTCAGTCGGGCAG
>NZ_JBATXN010000360.1:0-12952 GCF_049673265.1 Mycobacterium sp.
TGTTCGCCTCCGAAGTCGCGATGGAAATCGCGCTCAACGCAGTACGCATCCACGGCGGCTACGGCTACTCCACCGAATACGACGTCGAGCGCTACTTCCGCGACGCCCCGCTGATGATCGTCGGCGAAGGCACCAACGAAATCCAACGCAACGTCATCGCCGCACAACTGGTAGCCCGCGGCGGTCTGTAGGCGCCGGCCGAGTGTCGGTGGCTGGCGATAACCTCCGCACATGAGGTCAACGGAAGCAAAGAAGATTTACGCGGCGTTCGACAGGTTGGATGTCGCGCTCGACCGCATAGCAGCGATACCGCCGGATGAGCTGACGTTTGAGGAGAAACTCACGCTGTGGGCTCAGCTGGAAAGGCTACGCCTGAAGTTGGCAAAACCCGCTTCGTGATTAGCCCACCTCGTCGATCAGACCCCACGCCAGTGCGACCACCGGATCGATCGTTAAGCCACTCAGCACCAAATACGCTGTGCGCCAACGGCCTATCCGCCGTGTCACGCTGACGGTGCCGCCCGCTCCGGGGATCAGGCCAAGGCTCAGCTCGGGAAGACCGAATACCGCGTCGGGCCGGGAGACCACATGCCCGCAAAACGCCGCCATCTCCAATCCGCTGCCAAGCACCTGCCCGTGCACCTCGGCGCGGCAGGCCGGTCCGAGTCGGGTAGCCAGCGCGTCGAGCGCCAGGGCGGGGCTGTGGCGGGTGCGTGCCAGATGCGCGCTCGCCGGATCGCTGAACGTGCCGAATTCGGCGAGGTCTCCGCCACTGCAGAACGACGGCCCGTTGCCGGTCAACACAACCTCGTCGACCGACGGGTCCAGTTGCGCCACGGCCAACGCCTCCAGCAGCGCGGCGCGCGCATCCGTGGAAAACGCATTGTGGCGTTGCGGCCGGTTGAACGCGATCCGCAGGGTATTGCCGTCGCGGTCGGCCTGCACCGCGTCGGCGATGTCGGGCATGCGGGCCGGGCCGCGCTCGGCCAGCCACCGGGCGAACTCCGGACCGCCCTGCAATGTGGAGTAGGCCAGCGACTCGGTCACCACGCCGGCCAGGGTCGGGCCGCCGGTATCCACCGACCGCAGCACGTCGTCGCAAACGGCGGCTGCCATCGGCCACCTGTTCACCCGAGCGGTCAGGTCGGCAATCGCCGAATCGACTGACGGGACGGTGATCGCCCGACGGTCGTCACAGGGATCCTCGGTCAGCGTGAAAGTTGCTTGCTCACTGATATTTTCGGCGTCGAGACCGACGATGATTCCCGCTGAAAGCTCGACGAATGTCACACCGAATACTTCTTGATCAGTTCGTTTTTATACAGCTTGCCGGTGTCGGTGCGCGGCAGCTGTGCTTCGAACGAGATCGACCGCGGACATTTGTAGTGCGCCAAGCGGTCTCGCAGCCAGGCCATCAGGTCGTCGGCGAAGTTGTCGGTGGCGTCCGCCGGGTCGACGGTCTGCACCGCGGCCTTCACGCTTTGGCCCATCTCGTCGTCCGGAATCCCAAACACGGCCGCGTCAAGGACTTTCGGATGGGTGACGAGCAGGTTCTCGGCTTCTTGCGGATAGATGTTCACGCCGCCGGAGATGATCATGTGATGTCGGCGGTCGGTCAGGTAGAGGTAGCCGTCTTCGTCGACGTAGCCGACATCGCCGACGGTCGCCCAGCCGTGGTTGTCGCGGGAGGCTGCCGTCTTTTCCGCGTCGTTGAGGTATTCGAAGGAAAAGCCGCCCTCGAAATAGATTTCGCCGGCTTGGCCCGGTGGCAACTCGTTGCCGTCCTCGTCGAGAATGTGGATCTGGCACATCATCGGCTTACCCACCGAGCCGGGGTGAGCAAGCCATTCCTCAGCGCTGATCAACGTGGACCCGATCGCCTCCGAGGACGCGTAGTACTCGTCGACAATCGGCCCCCACCAGTCGATCATCTGTTTCTTGATCTCCACCGGGCACGGCGCTGCCGCGTGCATCACCCGTTGCAGGCTGGACAGATCATACGAATCACGCACTGCCGAAGGCAGTTTCAGCATCCGGGTGAACATGGCCGGCACGAATTGACCGTGGGTGACTTGATGTCGTTGGATCGCATCAAGGCAGCCCTCCGGGTCAAACTTTTCCATGACAACGGTCGTGATGCCCCCGGCCTGCACGGTCATCGACCACACCGACGGCGCAGTGTGGTACAGCGGCGCCGGGCTTAGATATACCGCATCGGGATGCATCCAGAACCCCACCAGTGCCGACATCATGCCCGGCGCCTCGCCGGGTGCGACGTGCGGCAGTTCGCGCTTGATCCCCTTGGGCCGGCCGGTGGTTCCCGACGAGTACTGCAGCAGATCGCCTTCGCGTTCATCGTCGATCGGCGTATCCGGTTGATCGGCAACGCATTCCGGGTAGCGCCGCCAACCCGGAAGATCGTCGTCAGCGATCATCAGCAGATCGGGTAGGCCACCCGGGAGGTGCTCGGCGAGGTTTTCGCACGTCTTGCGCAGCGCGGCGGATCCGATGATCGCCTTGGCGGCGCTGTTGTCGACGATGTAGGCGGCCTCCGGCGCGGTCAGGTGGGTGTTGGTCGGCACGTAGTACAGGCCACTGCGCCGGGCCGCCCACATGACGGCATGGATGTGCTCGTTGTTCTCCATGAGGATCGCGACGGCGTCGCCCTCGACCAAACCGGCGCGGCGAAAGTGGTGCGCCAGCCGGTTGGCGCGGGCTTCGAGCTCGTCGAAGCTGACGGCGGTGCCGGACGGATGGAGGACGATGGCGGGTTTGTTGGCGCCCCCGTGGCCGGAAGTATGCTCGCGGATTTGCATGCGCAGACTGTACCGCCGCCAAACTTGACAGGTGTCAAGGGTTGGGTTCCTCTAACGCACGTGCACCGGTTCGACATGCTGATGCGGGTGTCCGCCGTGTAGCTTGGCGCGACCGGCGAACGGCGCCAACAGCGTTGGTGCCAGCTGGCGGCGATTAACTATTAGCGCCGCGACAGCGATCACCGCATAGGCAGCGCTGAGCAGGACCCGACCCTCGGTCGAGGTGATCGGGAATTGCACGATGAACAAGCTGAGCAGCGCCCAGGCGGCCCAGCGGCGGAACCGCAGGCCAAGGATCAGCGCCACACCCATCAGCGTCTGCACGGCGGTAAGAACCATCTCTTCGATTTGGCGGCCATCCAGCTGGATCGACGAGCCCCCGCCTCCCAGCACGAACGCCAGCGGCAGCGACCCGACCAGTAGGGTCCATTGGTTGACCTTCGACGAGATCAACGTCGCGATCGCGATCTCGCCCTTGCCTCTGGCGGCGAAGATGGTGGCGATGATGAATTCCGGTGCCTCCGAGGACAGCGGCGCCAGCCACTGCACCAGCAGGAAGCGATCGATGCCCAACTGCGCGCCGGCATCGATCAGGCTCTCGGCGAACGGTTTTGCGCACGTCACAATTACCGAGGCGGCAAGGATGAACAATGTGCACACCACGATGCGACGAGCCCGGTCCGGAAGTGCTCCCAGCGCAGCGGCAGTGCCGACCAACTCGGGTTCCTCGACCTCGCCGCGGCTCAGCCTGTACAGGTAAAAGCCGAACCAGGCCAACAACACGATTCCGAGCGCGATGTGGATGCGGCCGGTCACGGGTACGACGAAGGCGACCACGCCGGCGATCATCAGAAAACCGATCTCGACGCGATTGCTGACATCAAGATCCAGTGCGCCAACTTTGCGGCCGGTTGACCGGCGTGCGACCAGCACGCTGATCAAAACCACGACCGGCCAACCGATACCCATCAGCAGCCGATTAGAGCCGGTCATGTTCGCCGCGGCGTACTGGGTGTATTCGGGCACATGGCCTGCGGTGTAGGCGTAATACAAGTCGACCGCATACTCGGGTAGTACGGCGATGACACCCAGCACCGCGACCGCCAGACCACCCGACACGTCGATCTGGGCGGCTTCGGCAGCCCACGCCAGCACGAAACTCGCCGCCACGACGGCCGCGCCATAGATGACGAGGCCCAGGATCGGAGTTGGGTGGATGCCGGCGAATCGGACCACAAGCGCCGGGCAGATGATGACCGCGACGATCGTCAATGGGCGAAACAACGGCCGCGACGGCGCAGCTGCGGTAACCGCACCGGTGGCCGTATTCGTCATCTGCACATGCCCTGATCGTCGAAGCGTGGGAGGGCGCTGTCACCCCCTGGGTCGAAAGATACCGTCCGAGCGATGATCCAGCAACATAGCTAAGCTACCAATAAGTCGGCCGTCGTGGCTTAACTTTGCTGGTCAGGGCTCCCATAACCAGAAGTTTGACTGTCCGATACCTATGATGTGGCTACCCTTCCGCAAAGCAAAACCCCGGGTTAGGGACCCGGGGTTTTGCTTTAGTGACTAGTCGGCTTCGGCCAGTCGCTGCTTGAGCGCCTCGAACTCGTCCTTGACGCCGGTCGGAAGCTTCTCGCCGACGAACTCGAACCACTCCTCGATCAGCGGCAGTTCCTCGCGCCATTCGCTCGCGTTGACGACAAGCGCCTTATTCACGTCGGCGGGATCGACATCCAGCCCGTCCAAGTCAAGGTCGTCGGCGGTCGGAACGACCCCGATCGGGGTTTCCTGTCCGCCGGCTGTGTGCTCGATACGGTCGACGATCCACTTCAGCACCCGGCTGTTCTCGCCGAAGCCCGGCCACAGGAATTTGCCGCCCTCGCCCCGGCGGAACCAGTTGACGAAGAACACCTTCGGCAGCTTGGACTCGTCGGAGTTCTTACCGAGGTCAAGCCAGTGCTGGAAGTAGTCACCGACGTGGTAGCCCAGGAACGGCAGCATGGCCATCGGGTCGCGGCGAATGGCACCGACCTTGCCCTCGGCGGCGGCGGTCTGCTCGCTGCCCATGGTGGCGCCCATGAACACCCCGTGCCGCCAGTCGCGGGCCTCGGTCACCAGCGGCACCGTGGTCTTGCGGCGGGCGCCGAACAAGATGCCGGAGATCGGCACGCCTTGCGGGTCGTCCCACTCCGGAGCCAGGGTGGGGCACTGCGACATCGGTGTGCAGTACCGCGAATTCGGGTGCGCGGCTTTGGTTTCCGTCTCGCGGATAACCCAGTCCTGACCCTTCCAGTCGATCAGGTGATCGGGCTCGCCCTCAAGACCTTCCCACCACACGTCGTTGTCGTCAGTCAAGGCGACGTTGGTGAAGACCGTGTTGCCTTTGGCGATGGTGCGCATCGCGTTCGGGTTGGACTTCCAGTTGGTGCCCGGCGCAACGCCGAAGAAACCGAATTCGGGATTGACCGCGTAGAGCCGACCGTCCTTGCCGAACCGCATCCACGCGATGTCGTCGCCGAGGGTCTCGGCCCGCCAGCCAGGAATTGTCGGCTGCAGCATCGCCAGGTTCGTTTTGCCGCACGCCGATGGGAATGCCGCCGCGAAGTAGTAGGCCTTGTTCTCGGGGGAGATCAGCTTGAGGATCAGCATGTGCTCGGCCAGCCAGCCCTCGTCGTGGGCCATGGCCGACGCGATCCGCAGCGAATAGCACTTCTTGCCCAATAGCGCGTTGCCGCCGTAACCCGAACCGTAACTCCAGATTTCGCGGGTTTCCGGGAAGTGGGTGATGTATTTGGTGTCGTTGCAGGGCCAGGGAACGTCCTTTTGTCCCTCCTCCAACGGAGCGCCGACGGAGTGCAATGCCTTGACGAAGAAGCCGTCGTCGCCGAGCTTGTCCAGCGCGGCCTTGCCCATGCGTGTCATCGTGCGCATCGACACGACGACGTACTCCGAGTCGGTGATCTCCACGCCCAGCTTGGGGTCGTCGGCGCCCAGCGGACCCATGCAGAACGGCACCACCCACATGGTGCGACCCCGCATGCAGCCGCGGTACAACGGCGTCATGGTCGAGCGCATCTCGCTCGGATCCATCCAGTTGTTGGTTGGGCCGGCGTCGATCTCGCGCTCGGAACAGATGAAGGTCCGCGATTCCACCCGGGCGACATCGGAGGGATCAGACAACGCCAGGTAGGAATTCGGCTGCTTCTCCGGGTTCAGCGGCTTGAAGGTGCCCGCGGCCACCAGTTGCTCGCAAAGCTGCCGCCACTCCTCCTCGGAACCGTCAGCGAAGACCACCCGGTCGGGCTGGGTGAGCTCGGCGACCTCCTCCACCCAGGACAGCAAGCCCCGGTGGTTCGTCGGCGCGGTATCCAGACCGGGAACGGTCGCTGAAGTCATCGAAATCTCCTGCACTCTCCTGCGTAGGCGGCTGCTCTATTGTCCAGAGCGGGCTAATTCACGCGCAAAACTTTGTGGTGAACCTATACCCAGGTTATCGCGGGGAGTACCACCAGGGCAGGTCGGGCGTGTATTGGATCACTCACAGGAACGATTCAGAACACGTTATCCGCAGTATTTTGCGGGCGGGGTTTCGTCAATTCGTCGTTGCTGCGCTCAGCCGTCGCGGCGTCGTCCTCGGACTGCGGCTCGGCTGGTTCGCCGAGCTCGGCTCGCACCGCCGCAAGGGCGTCCTGCAGCGCGGGCATCTCCCGGCCTCGCAGCGCCGCAGCTCGGGCTCCGGCGACGGTGTGTTCGCGCAGCTCGGTGTCGAGGACGGCGACCTGCTCGGTGACGCGCGCGCTCTCGACCTCGTCTTGCTCGCCCAGGGCTGCGGTCAGCGACGACTCGGCTGCCAGCACCCGGGTCGCGACCAGCTGCTCGAGCGCGGACTTCAGCTGCGCGGTCGCCTCGCCGGCCCAGCGATCGAGCAACGCGCGATCGCGCAGCAGGCCACGGGTTCCGACCACCCAGACGGTAAGCGCAAGCCCGATGGCCGCGCATGCGACGGCTCCGGCGACGGTCAGGCCGGGAGTCAGGTCGGCCAGCAACCGGCTGAGCGTCAATGCCACGCCCAACCCGAAACCGGCGCCCAACAGCATCATCAGCCGGGTCTCCAGCCGCCGCGACCTCAGCTGTGGCGCGGGTATCTCGATCGTCGGCAGCGCCGCGGACGCGGGCGGGTCGACCGTCAGGCCCAGGGTTTGCGTGACGTCGGCCAAATGTGTGGTGATGCCCTCGTCCATCTCAACAACGACCTCGTCGATGCGGCTGCGGGCGTTGGCCTCGAACTCCGACAGCTGGCGCCGGCTCAAACTCCCCGCGTCTTCCTGCAACTCGGTGCGCACCGAGGCACAGCGATTGCGGGCGAAGTAGGACAGCTGAACTCGGGCCTGCTGGGTCTGGCTGCGCAGTGCGATCGCGCGCTCGGATTTCGACAGCCGCCGCTGTCGCAGGATGTCGCTGCGCTGCTCCCGTAATGCCTCGACCCGTGCTCGCCGGCCCGCGCCGTCTGCATCACGGTCGTACCGGCCGGCGACGGTCTGCAATCGAGATTCCCACGCCCGCAACCTGTTTCGCCGCACAAGAGCTTCGTCGCCGAGTTGCTTGCGGACCGCGGCGACCAGGTCGTCGAGGCGGGGTTTACCTCCCTCGGGCTGGGCAGCCGCGCCTACCCAGGGCACGTCGCGGTAGCGCGCCGCGTGCGCGGCCAGCACGTCACGGTTGGTGGCCAGCACATCACGCCAGGTGCGGTGCACGTCGATCTTCGACACCACGCCGATCACCGCGTCGGTATCGGCGGTTGCGGCGTCGAGCAGCAGGCAGTCTGATTCGGTCAACGGGGTAGCCGCCGAAACGACGAACACCACCGCCGTCGGGGCCTCGCCGGCCGCCAGGTCCGTCGACTCGATGAACGTGCGTTTGGGCAGATGTTTGGTCAGCGCCGCGACCACGCTGCTCACCCCGGCCAGCCAGGGGCCGGTCACCAGGACCACGTCGCGGCGCACGGTGATCGGCGGACTCAGCCGCGGCCCGATCGCCGCAACCATTGCATCTACTTCTGCGTCCGCTGCTGCCTGATCGGTCACCCTCAACTCCCGACCTTTGACCATAGCCGTAGCGAACCCCTGACGATGTCGGCGCCACAGGCGCGGTGCAAGCCCGCCACCGGCCCGCGGCTGTACCGTTGCCAGCCCACAGCGCGGCGCAGATACGCGGCGGCGCTGTCGCAACGATCGACGGTCATGCCGGCCGCCTCGACGACGTCCACGGCCATTGCCATCCGGGCCAGCACAGTGTCGTCGCGAGCTAAGAACTCGCCGATTCGCTGGTCGGCGACGGCCAACGTCTGCAATTCGGCCATAGCGTCGAGCAGTCGCCGGTAGCGCACCTGCGCGCCGAACGACTCGATCTTGTCGACGACGTCGTCAATGCAGCTCAGCCGGCGCAACACCGCGCGAGTTTGATCGCGGGTTGCGCCGCGCCGGATCGCGCCCAGGGCCTGCTGGACGCCGAACACGTCGAGGGTGTCGAGCATGCGACGGTGCAGCTCTTCCGCCACTGGCGGTACGTCGGATGGGCTGGCCAGCGTCTGCAGCCCAGCCCAGATTGTGTCGTCCACCAAATCATCGACCGCGAGCAACCCGACCACCGGCTCGATCGGCACACCGGTACGCGCAGAAAGCTGCTTGCAGCGGGTTCTCGCCGCAACGGTCGGGCCGCCGGGGTGGCAGCCCGGCTGCCTGGTAGCGATCAGGTCTGCCTTGTTCAGCACCGTCAAGACCGGCCGACCGGCCCCGCTGATCGCCGCACGATCCTCGGGTTTAACCACTTCGGCGATGACGTAGACGTCCACGTCGGCCTCCGGTGATGTCGTCACGGCGATCGTTCCCCGCGAGTTCCCGACGCAGGCCAAAGCCCGCGCCACCGTGTTGCGGCCCGCGCCGCGCCGGCCGGACACCACCACCCGAAGCGGTGCGGCGAGCCGGTTGGCGATCGCGGCGCAGCGCGCGTCAGCGGCGTCGGAGGCAAATCGCTCCAGCTCATCGACGAAAATCTGGTACCCGTGTGCGGTCATGCGTTCGCCTGGTAAGTCCATCCCCTGTCGGTCGTACTCTGGCACCGCCCATTGTCGCCGGGGCGTATCTGCCGCTGAATGGTGGCATCTGCTCCGCCGGGACGCGAGCCACTCGCTACCAGTTGAAGGCAACTGTTGGGTATCAATCTCGGCCGCGAGAGGCAACATGGTCGATTAATGGGTAACGATGAACGGATGCGTGCGCAGCCCCCGGTGGAAGCGGCCGTCCCGCCGACACCGTCTGACACCCTGCCCGCAGCACGCACTGCCGCCGGGTATCGGCGGAACACCAGCTTTCGATCGCGACGTTCTGCGCTATCGGCCGGCCAGCAACGGACCTGGGAGCGGCTGTGGCCGGAACTCGGGGTCGGGGCCTCCTCGGGGGACAGCCCCGACGCGCCCGACGAGCCGCTGAACACCGCCGCCTGGTTCGGCCGCAATGCACCGCTCGTACTCGAAATCGGTTGTGGCACAGGGACTTCTACCCTAGCTATGGCGCAATCGGAGCCGGACGTCGATGTCATCGCTGCCGAGGTGTACCGGCGTGGACTGGCACAGCTGCTCTCGGCGATCGAACGGGAAAACGTCACCAATATCCGGCTGATTCGCGGGGATGCCGTTGACGTGCTGGAATCTCTGATCGCGCCAGGCTCGCTGAGCGGGGTCCGGGTGTTCTTTCCCGATCCGTGGCCCAAGGCCCGACACCACAAACGCCGGCTGCTCCAGACTCCGACGGTCGCGCTGATCGCGGACCGGCTGCGGGCCGGGGGTGTGCTGCACGCCGCCACCGACCATCCCGGTTACGCCGAGCAGATCGCCGAGGTGGGCGACGCCGAACCGCTGCTGACCCGGGTGGATCCGGCAGGGCCAGAGGCGGCCGGACTACCTATCTCTGTCGTCCGCCCGACCACCAAATATGAGGGCAAGGCGCAGCACGCCGGCAGCGCTGTCACTGAATTGGTGTGGCAGCGCAGCTCCGAAAGAAGTCGCCCATGAGTTTGACCGACCAAACAACCGCAGAACCGATGGCGCTGTCCGGCGGCGCCGAACCCGACGCCGAACCAGCCGTTCGGCGGGTGCTTTTGGTATGGGATGCGCCGAACTTGGACATGGGCCTGGGATCGATCTTGGGCCGCAGGCCTACGGCGCTGGAACGCCCACGTTTCGACGCTCTTGGCCGCTGGTTGCTGGCCCGCACCGCCGAGGTCGCAGCCAACCGCCAAGATGTCTCAGCCGAGCCCGAGGCCACCGTATTCACCAACATCGCGCCGGGCAGCGCCGAAGTGGTCCGGCCGTGGGTGGATGCGCTGCGTAACGTGGGGTTTGCTGTTTTCGCCAAGCCGAAACTCGACGAAGACAGTGATGTGGACAGCGACATGCTGGATCACATCGCCCAGCGCAGCGCCGGCGGCCTGGCGGCGCTGGTAGTCGCGTCGGCCGACGGCCAGGCCTTCCGCCTGCCGCTTGAGGAAATCTCGCGCGACGGGGTACCCGTGCAGGTGCTCGGATTTCGCGAACATGCTAGTTGGGCGCTAGCGTCGGATACCTTGGAGTTTGTTGACCTGGAGGACATCGCGGGTGTGTTCCGGGAGCCGCTGCCGCGGATCGGACTCGATTCGCTGCCTGAGAAGGGGGCGTGGCTACAACCGTTCCGGCCGCTGTCTTCATTGCTGACCTCGCGTGTCTGACACTGGAAAACCAATGCCCGAGTCGCCACAGATGATTAAGGAGTAGACGTGTTCGCCTGGTGGGGTCGAACTGTGTACCGCTACCGGTTCGTCGTGATCGGCGTCATGGTGGCGCTATGCCTCGGCGCAGGCATCTTCGGCGTCAGCCTCGGCAAGCACGTCACGCAAAGTGGTTTCTTCGACGACAGCAGTCAGTCGGTCAAGGCCTCGGTACTCGGCGACGACACCTACGGCCGAGACCGGACCAGCCACATCGTCGCAACCTTCACCGCTCCGCAGGGCAAGACGGTCGACGACCCGGCCTGGTCGAAACAGATCAAGGACCAGCTCGACAAATTCAAAAAGGACCACCCTGACCAGGTGTTGGGATGGGTCGGTTACCTGGCGGCACCGAATTCCACCGACCCCGTTGTCAAAGGCATGGCGACCGAGGACAAGAAGCACACCTTCGTCTCGATCCCGCTCAAGGGCGACAGCGACGACTCCATCTTGAACAACTACAAGGCCATCGCACCCGATCTGCAGAAGCTCGACGGCGGCAAGGTCGAGGTTGCCGGCCTCGAACCGGTGGCCAACGGCTTGACCGGGACGATCGAAACCGACCAACGACGAATGGAAGTTCTGGCGCTGCCACTGGTGGCGGTGGTGTTGTTCCTGGTCTTCGGCGGGGTGATCGCCGCCTGCCTGCCGGTGATGGTCGGCGGCCTGGCGATCGCCGGCGCGCTGGGCATCATGCGACTCATCGCGATGTTCAGCCCGGTGAACTTCTTCGCCCAGCCAGTGGTGACCATGATCGGCCTCGGTATCGCCGTCGACTACGGGCTGTTCGTGGTCAGCCGGTTCCGGGAGGAGATCGCCGAGGGCTACGACAGCGAGGTCGCGGTTCGCCGCACGATGATGACGGCTGGGCGCACGGTGACGTTCTCGGCGGTGCTGATCGCCGTGTCCGGGGCCAGCATGCTGGTGTTCCCGCAGGGCTTCTTGAAGTCGTTGACCTACGCCGTGATCGCGGCGGTGATGTTGTCGGCGATCTTGTCGATCACCATCCTGCCGGCTGTGCTGGGCATCCTCGGCCACCGCGTCGACGCGTGGGGCGTCCGGACCCTGTTACGGGTGCCGTTCTTGGCGAATTGGAAGCCGTCGCGGGTTTATCTGAACTGGCTCGCCGACCTGCTGCAGAAGACCAAGACCCGGGAAGAGGTCGAGCAGGAATTCTGGGGCAAGCTCGTCAACCGAGTGATGAAGCGCCCGTTGCTGTTCGCCATCCCGATCGTGGTGGCGATGATCCTGTTGATCATTCCGCTGGGCCGTCTCGCGCTCGGCGGCTTCAGCGAGAAATACCTGCCACCCAGCAACCCGGTGCGCCAGTCGCAGGAGCATTTCGACACGCTTTTCCCCAGTTACCGCACCCAGCAGATCACCGTCGTGATCGAAAGCGATAACCACAGCAAGGTCACCGACCAGCAAGTCGCCACCATCCGCAACGACCTCGACTCTGTCACCGGGTTCACCGACAAGACGTGGAAGGAACGACCCTGCCCGACGATCGCGGGCAACCCCTGTGTGGCCGGACCGAACGCCACCTCGCGCCCCAAGGACGACTCGGTTCGGGTGATCCAGAACGGGTTGGTCAACGCGAGCGAGTCGGCCAAGAAGATCAACGAATTGCGGGCCGTCACCGCGCCCAAGGGTCTGACCGTTCTGGTCGGCGGCACCCCCGCTCTCGAACAGGACGCCATCCACGGCATTTTCAGCAAGCTGCCCCTGATGTTGGTCATCCTGCTGACCACCACCACTCTGTTGATGTTCCTGGCGTTCGGATCACTGGTACTGCCGATCAAAGCGACGGTGATGAGCGCGTTGACGCTCGGATCGACGATGGGCATTCTGACGTGGATATTCGTCGACGGGCACTTCGCGTCGTGGCTCAATTTCACGCCGACGCCGCTGACCGCGCCGGTGATCGGTCTGATCATCGCGGTGGTCTTCGGTTTGTCGACGGACTATGAAGTGTTCCTGGTGTCCCGGATGGTCGAGGCAAGGGCGCGCGGCATGTCCACCGCCGAAGCCATTCGAATCGGCACCGCGGCCACCGGCCGCATCATCACCGCCGCGGCGACCGTCCTTGCCGTCGTCGCCGGTTCGTTCATCTTCTCCGACCTGGTGATGATGAAGTACCTGGCGTTCGGGTTGATGGCGGCGTTGCTGTTGGACGCCACGGTCATCCGGATGTTCCTGGTGCCGTCGGTGATGAAGCTGCTCGGCGACGACTGCTGGTGGGCGCCGATGTGGATGAAGCGCCTGCAGAACCGCATCGGGCTCGGGGAAATCCATCTGCCCGACGAGCGCAAGCGGTCGGCGGTCAACAG
>NZ_JBATXN010000361.1:0-8542 GCF_049673265.1 Mycobacterium sp.
GTCGTTGACGCCATCGATCTCGCCGTTATCAAGCGCGGCTTCGACAACGGTGGCGGCCATCGTGTCCACGCTGTCGCCGATCGCGCGCAGCGCACGTGGCAATAGCCCATGCGCGAGCAGCTTGCGCCGCCGATCGTGCTCGGCGCCATCGCTGTTGAGCGTCGTGCCCCGCGACAAGCGGTTGGCGATCCGGTTGAGCGCGACGCCGCTTCCCGAAAGGAAGGTCGCGTCATCACGGAGTACGGCCTTGCACTCGGCATAGCGGGGCAGCGCGAACACCTTGTGCTTGGTCAACCACACCACCGGGCCGAGGTCTCGCAACCGCTGGTAGTGCGGGTAGGGATTGACGATGGCATCTACTGAGTAGATGTCTGGCTTATAGCCGGGCACACGCGCCGTGTTCACGCATACCTCACGGTGTTGCGTTGGGTGCCTAGTTCGATGGCGCCATCGTCGGTCGCAATGGTGGCTTCCACAACGTCGCCGTCCCGTAGATACTTCGGATTGCCGGCCTGGCGTCTGAAGAACGCTTTCCACTTGACTGCTGGTGGTAGCAACGAGCCAATGATCTCGACCGGCTTCGGCGGTGCGCTCAACGCGGTGCCGACCGGAGTGCCGGTCAGGATCAAGTCACCCGCGGCGAGGTCTTGAAACCGGGCCAGCGACTGCAGGGCTTGCAGTGGCTTGTAAAGCATGTCACCGTCGACCAGCATGTCTTGGCGCAGTTCACCGTTCACGCGCAGGCGCAGTCGCAGATCGCCAAAGCGCTTGAGTTCGTCACCGTCTAGCAGCACCAGCGCCGGCCCCGCCGGTGTGAAGGTGGGGTAGGACTTTGCCTCGTAGAACTGCGTCTGCGGCAACTGGATGTCCCGCGCGGAGACGTCATTGGTGACGACCAATCCGGCGATGAAGTCGGACAGGTTTGACTCGGAAATGGTTGCGCCGACGGGAATGTCGCGACCGATGACCAGGCCGATCTCGACCTCATAGTCGAGGAATCGGACATGCGCCGGTTTGACGATGTCATTGGTCGGCCCGGCGATCGACGCCGACGACTTGCGGAAGAAGGTCAGCGGGATGGTCTTTGGATCCATGCCGGCGTCCTTGACGTGCGAAGCGTAATTGGCCATCTGAGCCACCACCCGGCACGGCTTCGTCACCGGCGAGACCAACTGAAGGCTGTCGACGGGCACGGTCTCGCTGCTGTGGGCAGCGGCCTCGATCGCGGCGCGGTCGGCGAGCAACTCCGCGGTGGTGGTTGCGCTGGTGGTGATCTGGGCTGCACCGGTCGGGGTTTGCACCCACCAGGCGTCGACGGTGCGAAGGACGGCGATGGTCATGATCTGGCTACTTTCATCAGGCCGATGAGGCGGCGGACATCGAATTCGTTGTCGTCACGCAGTCCGCTCAGCATCGACTGCGCTTCGTGGCGAATGAATTTGGGGCTGATGCCGAGGAAGTCGTTGGTCGCCCGTGGTCCCCACTGGGCGAGTCCCGATGCGGTCAATGGCGCCCAGCCCGGTTCGAGTGTGCAGTCGAACATGTCGCCGTCGGCGAAGTGCTCGACGAGGAAGCCGTCCGGGTCACGCCAGTAGTCAAAAATCTGGCTGCCTTGAATGTGGCGTCCGATACCCCAAGACCGTTGATAACCATGATCTTTCAGATACTCACCGCCGGCGGCCAGCGCGTCGAGATCGCACACCTGGTACGCCGAATGCAGGTAGCGGTTCGTCGGGCCAAGCCCTAGCGCCACGGTGTGGTGGTCGACGGGAGTCGAGCCGCGGTCGCAGCGAATAAAGCTGAATGTCGGTCCGCGGTCCCGCTGGCCGGGGAAGAACTGGAAGTCGCTGACGATCATGCCGAGGTTGTCCAGATACCAGTTCAGCGCTTTGGTGTAACTGGTGCTCTGCAGCACCACGTGCCCGAGCCGTTGCACCGTCGTCGGCGTCCGCGACGGCCGTTGGGTCGCGTTGACCCGGTTGAGGTCCTCGCCGAAGTTGAAGGTGTGCGGCGTCTGGGCGGGCAGCGTGTCGAGCCGGTGCATGCCCGCCACGGCGTGCACCGGGACGCCGCTGGGATCGACGAGATCGACGGTCAGTCCACCGATCGGTTCCGGCAACGGTTGCATCCTGGTGCCGGTCGCGTCGGCCAATCGCAGCAGATCTGCCTCGTCATGAGCCGTGAACGCCATGCCGCGGAAGCGGGTGGTTTCGCCGCGGCGGATGAGCACGCATGGCGCACCAGGGTCGGTGCCGCGTAGCTGCAACTCGCTACCGGTACGGAGCACGGTTGCGAAACCGAAGGCGTGCGCGAATGCCTCCGCCCGAGTCAAGTCAGGCTTTTCGAATTCCAGCCAGGCGATGTCATGAACCTTGATCACCGGATTGCGTGATCGGCCCAGATGCTCGCCCTTACCGGCGCCGTGGTCGCTGTGTAGGTCTTGGTGTGCGGTGTTGGTCATGGATCACCTCAGCTGGGGCTGGCGCTGCTCATGAAAGTATTGAACACTAATGTTCAATATAGATCAAGAGCGTACCGCAAAGAGCTTTCAAGGTCTGGATAGAACATAGGAGTACTATCTAGCGCAGGCCGCCGAAACGACCAAGGACGCGCACATGACAACCCCGACGGATCAGCGGATCAGTGAGGCCGCGATCCGACTGTTCGTTGAAAAGGGCACGACCCAGCTGACCGTCAGTGAATTGGCCCAGGCGGCGAACGTGGCTCGCGGCACGCTCTACCGCAACGTCGGATCGATGACCGACCTGTTTGACCGCGTTGTCGCCGAGTTCGCCGCAGACCTGCATCAGCGAGTCTCGGAAAGCTTCGCCGGCATCGACGACCCGGCGGCGCGGCTGGCCATCGGCCTGCGGCTGTGGATCCGCTACGCCTACGAGAACCCGACCATCGGTCGGTTCGCCGTTAGGTTCGGCCTGTCCGAGGAGTCATTGCGCGCCGTGATGAGCGGACCGCCGATGCGCGACATCAGCGCTGGTGTTGCAGCCGGCCGATATGACATCGGTTCGATCACCGTCGACAGCATCGCCTCGTTGGCTCTTGGCGCCACGGTGAGCGCGATGTGGATGGTGCTCGAAGGCCATCAGACCTGGCGCGAGGCCGGATCGTCGACGGCCGAACTTGTCCTGCGTGCCATGGGAATTGAGCCCGCCGAGGCGCGGGAAATCTCAATGACCGAGCTACCGCGCCTGGCTACTTGAGTTCGGACGACGACAGGCCCAGCAGGCGTCGGGCAACGACCAGTTGCTGAATCTGCTGGGTGCCCTCGAAGATGTCCATGATCTTCGAGTCACGGGCCCACTTCTCCAGCAGCGCTTCCTCGGAATAGCCTGCGGTGCCGGCTAATTCGACGGCTTTGAGCGTGATGTCGCTGCCCACCCGGCCAGCCTTGGCCTTGGCCATTGACGCTTCTTTGGAGTTGGGGATCTTGTTGTCGGCCTGCCACGCCGCACGCAGCGTCAGCTGGTAGGCAGCTTCCCAGTCGGCCTCCATTCGCAGGAACTCAGCCGCGGGCGCGCTCTGTGCGTGCGATGGTTTGTCGTAGGAGATTTCGACGCCGGCGTTGGTCAGGATCTTGCGCAGCTCTTCCAGTGTGGCGCGAGCGATTCCGACGGCCATCGCCGCGACGACCGGGCGGGTGTTGTCGAAGGTCTCCATCACCCCGGCGAATCCCTTGCCGGGCTCGATGTCCGGGTTGCCCAGCAGGTTGTCCTTCGGGATGCGGGCATTGTCGAACCGGATGACGGCCGTGTCGGAGCCTTTGATGCCGAGCTTGTTCTCCAGCCGCTCGACGGTAACGCCGGGGTGTTCGCGCGGCACAATGAACGACTTGATCGCCGGGCGGCCCTTGGACTTGTCCAGCGTCGCCCACACCACGATGTGGGTAGCGCGCGAACCCGCTGTAACGAAGATCTTTTCGCCGTTGATCACGTATTCGTCGCCGTCCAGCTTGGCGGTGGTGGACACCGCCGCCGAATCTGATCCGAATCCGGGTTCGGTGATCGCCATCGCCGCCCAGACCTTGCCCAGCCGCTGCAACTGTTCGTCGCTGGCCACGGCGGAGACTGCCGCGTTGCCGAGGCCCTGGTAGGGGATCGACAGCAGCATCGCTGCATCGCCCCAGCTGGCTTCCAACGCCTGTAACGCCGCCGCCATGTTGGCGCCGTTACGGTTCTCGTCCGAGCTTTCGCTGGCCTTAAGCCCACCGGCGCCGGCCATGTCCAAGGTGTTCGACTCGGCGGCGCCGGCGAACAACTCGGCCAGTGTGTCGAGCTCGACCGGGTAGGCGTGCTCTTTGAGGTCGTATTTGCGGGCGATCGGCCGCATCATCTCCGCAGCGCCCTGGTGCGCCTTGTCGATCACCGCGTGCATCTTGCGGGGCAGTTCCAGATTGATTGCCATGATTGGTCTTTCGGTTGACTTGGATGACGACTCGATGACGGCTAGATAACTACGACGCCTTCAGCTATTCCGATGGCACGCAGGTCGCGGTACCAGCGCTCGACGGGGTGCTCCTTGGTGTAGCCGTGGCCGCCGAGCAGTTGCACGCCATCTAGGCCGATTTGCATGCCCTTGTCGGCGCCGAGGCGCTTGGCCAGTGCCGCTTCGCGGGTGAACGGCAGACCTTGCTCGGCCCGGGCAGCGCCGCGCCAGGTGATCAGCCGCAGCCCGTCGAGCTCGATGGCGATGTTGGCGCACATGAACGCAACTGACTGCCGGTGTGCAATCGGTTCTCCGAAGGCTTCGCGTTCCTTCACGTAAGGGATGACGTAGTCGAGCACTGCGTGCGACGTCCCGACCGCCAGCGCAGCCCAACCCAGCCGGGACAGCGCGATCGCTTCGGAGTAATCGTCGTCGCCGGCTTCATCCTCACCCAGTCGCGCGTTTAGCGGCACCGACACGTTCTCGAGCTCTACGTGGCCCAGCGCGGCGGCGCGGATCCCCATGCTGGGGTCGGCTTTGACCGTCAGGCCGTTGCTCGACGACTCGACGATGAACAACGCGGGCTTGCCGTTGAGTTGGGCAGCGATGACGAACAGCTCGGCGTTGGTTGCCGCTGGGACAAGCGATTTGACCCCATCGAGCCGGTAACCGCTCGGCGTGCGCACCGCCGTGGTCTTCAGCGCGGTGGGGTCGAACAGCGGCTGCGGCTCGGCAATGACCACGCACGCCTGCGGGACGTTCTCGTCGGCGAATTCCTTCAGGTAGGTGGCCTGCTGGTCGGCGCTGCCCCAATGGGTCAGCGCGGCGGCGACGCCCGCCGGGGCCAGGATCGGCAGTGCCAGCCCCATGTCGCCATAGGCCAGCGCCTCGGCGACCAGCACGTTGGTCACGCTGGAGCGGTGTTCGGCGATGCCGTCGAAATCCTCGGGAACGTTGACGGCGGTGATCCCCAACTCCGCCGCCTTGGCGACCAGGTCTGGGGGATAGGTGGTCGCCTCGTCGGCGTCATGGGCCGCAGGACGCAAAATCTCTTCGGCGAATTCCTCGACGGTCTCGACGATGAGCTTTTGGTCGTCGTCGGGCGTCAGGTCGTAGTAGTCCTTACCGCTGGTCTTCAGGCGGGTCGGTCCGCCGCGAATGCTCTGAACCCGCTTGAACTGACGGGTGGTCGCCCCGGCAGTGGAGAACATCGTCTTGACGCCGTAGCGCAGCGTCCGGTTCAGCGGATCGCGCAGGTTGTACTTGTCCAGGAACTCCTGGCCGACGATGGGCGTAAGCAGGCCCAGCGCGACGTCGATACCTGTTCTCTTGTGCTTGTACTCGCCGACGGCGGTTTTCCGGCCGTGTTTCCGGTGTGGCTTCGAGCCGTTTCGGGTGGCGACAGTGTCTGTCATGGGAGCAGCTTCCGTCGTTGGAGCAATGCGAATACCGGCTATCTTACTCCAGAGTAAGGTCGCGGCGCCTGTTAAGTAGTTCACACCGGCTACCCGGCCGAAAGCCTGCCCAATACCTCGTCGTGCAGCAGCCCGTTGGTCGCCACCGCGCTGCCGCCGTGCGGCCCGGCGGCGCCGTCAAGGCTGGTGAACGCCCCGCCGGCCTCGCGGACCAGGATGTCCAGCGGCGCCAGATCCCACACCGACACTTCCGGCTCGGCGGCGACGTCGACCGCCCCCTCGGCGACCAGGCAGTAGGACAGGAAGTCGCCGTAGCCGCGCACCCGCCACATCGCATCGGTCAGCTCGACAAAGCGTTCCCGTAAGCCCAGTTGGGCCCAGCCGGACAGGCTGGAGAATGACAAGCTGGCCGAATTGAGTTGCGCCACTGAGGAAACCGAGAGCCGCCGAGCCGGGGTATCGCCGACGGCGGCGAACGCGCCTGCGTCGCTGGCGGCCCACCATCGGCGCTGCAGCGCCGGCGCGCTGACCACCCCGACACAGGGCACGCCGTCGTCGAGCAACGCGATCAGGCTGGCCCACACCGGCACGCCCCGCACAAAGTTCTTGGTGCCGTCGATCGGGTCGATGATCCACTGCCGGCCGGCCCAAGCCGTTGACCCGCCGAACTCTTCGCCAAGAATGCTGTCATCCGGCCGGACTCGTGCGAGCGTCTCTCGCAGGCCGGTTTCGACCGCACGATCCGCATCGCTGACCGGCGTCAGGTCGGGTTTCGTGTCGACCTGCAGATCCAGCGCCCCGAAGCGGGCCAGCGTCACCGCGTCGGCCTGGTCGGCCAGCACCAATGCCACCGCGAGGTCGTCGGGGGGCGTCATAGTTGCAGTCCTACCATGGGCGTCGTGTGGGAACTCCTTACAGTGCTATTGCTGGTTACCATGCTCGCGGCGTTCCTGGCTCCGCGGTTGATGCGTCGCGGCCCGAGCGGAGACGTGCTCAGCGGCACGCTGTTGATCACCGGTGTCAGCCCGCGGCCCGACGTCGACGGCGAGCAGTTCGTCACGATCACCGGCGTCATCGACGGACCAACGCTCAACGAGCACACGGTCTATCAACGCATGGTCGTCAACGTGGACAAGTGGCCGACGGTGGGCGAACTAAAGCCGGTGGTGTACTCCCAGCGGAATCCCGACAACTGGGCTTTCGCGCCAGCCGACAGCTAGCCGTGGCTGATTTTCAGCAGCTTGGCCAGGCTGGGCAGTTTGACGCGCGGCCGTCCGTGCGGCTCTCCAACCGATCGCTCATGCTCATCGATCAGCTTCCAGTGCGCGTCGGTAACCAGCTTCGGCTGCCGGGACGCCAGCCACTCGGCGATTTTGTCGGCATGGTCGTCGGGGAAATCCGCTAGCTCGGTTGTGCCGGTCAAATCGCCGATCAGGGTGTCGACGGTGTCCTGGGAGTCCTTCTTATTGGTGCCGATCACGCCGCTCGGCCCGCGCTTGATCCAGCCGACGACATACTCGTTGCGGCGGCCCTCGACCCGTCCGTTGTTATGCGGGATGGTCGCGCTTTTTTCGTCGAACGGCAGACCCGGAGTGGGCACACCGCGATACCCCACCGACCGCACAACCAGCTGAACCGGCAGCTCCTCGCGGTCGCCGGTGTCCTTGGCAGCGACCCGGCCGTTCTCGTCGGTGACCAGCTCGTTGCGGCCGAGCACGATGCTCTCCACTTTGTCGTCACCGTTGATTTCGATCGGCGAGGTCAGGAACCGAAATACCATCCGCCGGTTTCCGGGATGCGGCTCGTTTCCGGCGTAGCCGCGCAACACTTTGATGTTCTGCTTGCACACTTTGCCGGCCGCCTCGAGATCCTCGTCGGTAATGCCTTCGAGGTCGGCGGGGTCAACTATCACGTCAAGGCCTTCGAGGTCTGCCAGTTCTCGCAGCTCCAACGTGGTGAACGCGGATTGCAGAGGGCCGCGACGACCGATGATCACCACTTCTTCCACGCCGCAGGGGCGCAGCGATTCCAGTGCGTGGTCGGCGATATCGGTAGCGGCCAGCGCGTCGGGGTCGGTGACGAGAATGCGCGCGACGTCGAGTGCGACATTGCCGTTGCCGACCACGACGGCTCGGGCGCCAGACAGGTCCGGCGTCGTCTGCTCGAAGTGCGGGTGGGCGTTGTACCAGCCCACGAAGTCGACCGCGGCGACGCTGCCCTCCAGGTCTTCGCCGGGAATGTTCAAGGACCGATCCGACTGCGTTCCGACCGCATAGATCACCGCGTCGTAGCGTTCGGCGAGTTCAGCGGCTTCGACGTGTTCACCAACAGAGATGTTGCCGAAGAAGCGGAAACGCGGGTCCTCGGAGGTCTTCTCGAACTGCTTGCTGATCGACTTGATCTTCGGGTGGTCGGGCGCAACGCCGGAGCGCACCAGACCCCATGGGGTCGGCAGCATTTCCAGCATGTCGACATTGACTTCAATGTCCTCGGCTGAGTCGGCAGCTTTCAGCAGCGACGCCGCCGCGAAGAACCCGGAGGGACCAGAACCGACAATCGCGACGTGGAAAGGACGCATACCACCTGATGCTAAACGCCCCGGCCAAGTCGACGCTCACATCGTGGCCCGGCTCCTTCTCACCCCGCTGCGCGGGCGGCATCGTTGCCGGGCGTCGCACGGTAAGTCA
>NZ_JBATXN010000362.1:0-6319 GCF_049673265.1 Mycobacterium sp.
AAATTCTGGCGAGGTCGATACCGCGGCGCACCACGGTGCGGGCGGCGTCAAGTGCCTCGGGTGGTATCGCATCCGATAGCGGGGATTGCGCCTGGCGCGCCACCGCCAGGAATCGCTGCCAGTTGCCACGGTTGGTCGCGCTGAGTTCGGCTGCGATCGCGGCATCGGCGCCGAACTCCGGGACGACTTCGATCACTGCGGCGTCCATCGCCGCGACGGTGTCATCGGCCTCGAGGGCCAGTCGGTCCGCGATAGCGGCGATCAGTTCGTACGTTCGCGCGGTCGGCGCAACCGCTGTCATGGGATTAGTGTGCCACCGCACACCTGCCGAGGCTGTTCATTGCCATTAGCCGAGCAGAGCCCGGGCCATGACAACTCGCTGGATCTGGTTAGTGCCCTCGTAGATCTGGGTGATCTTGGCGTCGCGCATCATCCGCTCTACCGGGAAGTCTGTGGTGTATCCGTACCCGCCGAACAGCTGCACGACGTCGGTGGTCACCTCCATGGCTACGTCTGAGGCAAAGCACTTGGACGCCGAGGAGATGAAGCCGAGCGCAGCCTCCCCGCGTTCGGCGCGTGCCGCGGCCGTGTACACCATCAACCGGGCAGCCTCGATCTTCATCGCCATGTCGGCCAGCATGAACTGCACGCCCTGGAAGACGCTGATCGGCCTGCCAAACTGCTTGCGCTCCTTGGTGTATCCGATCGCCGCGTCGAGCGCTCCCTGCGCGATACCCACCGCTTGGGCACCGATGGTCGGGCGGGTGTGATCGAGCGTCGCCAGCGCGGTTTTGAAGCCCGTTCCGGGCTCGCCGATGATCCGGTCACCCGGGATGCGGCAGTTATCGAAATACAGCTCGGTGGTCGGGGAGCCCTTGATGCCGAGTTTCTTCTCCTTGGGGCCGACGCTGAAACCGTCGTCGTCCCGGTGGACCATGAACGCCGATATTCCGTTGGCGCCCTTGTCGGCATCGGTCACGGCCATCACCGTGTACCACGTCGACTTGCCGCCGTTGCTGATCCAGCATTTGGTGCCGTTGAGGATCCACTGGTCGCCGTCCTGACGAGCCCGGGTGCGCATCGAGGCCGCGTCGCTTCCTGCCTCCCGCTCCGAGAGCGCATACGACGCCATCGCCTCGCCCGACGCCAGCGTCGGTAGAACCTGCTGCTTCAGCTCGTCCGACCCGGCCAGGATCAGCCCCATGGTGCCCAGCTTGTTGACTCCCGGGATCAGCGACGCCGAGGCATCCACCCGCGCAATCTCTTCGATCACGATGCAGGTGGCCAACGCGTCGGCGCCCTGGCCGCCGTACCCCTCGGGCACATGCACCGCCGAGAAGCCCGCAGCGTTCAGCGCCTTGAACGCCTCCTCCGGGAAACGCGAATGCTCGTCGACTTCTGCGGCGTACGGGGCGATTTCCTTTTCGCACAGGTCGCGCAATACGGCGCGAAGTTCGTTGTGTTCATCAGGAAGCCGGAACAAATCGAAATCGGGATTACCTGACGGACGCGCCATGAGGACTCCTCCCTGCTCGCCGCTTGAGGTGGATGACCGAAGGGCGGACGTTGGCCAGATCACGAAGCTCACGCAGACCTGCCCGCAGGGCATCGAGGATGGGCCACGGGTCATCGGCCTGCTCGCGGTCGACAACGATGCCGATTTCGAGAGAATCCTGGTAGCTGAACACCGTGATGTTCAGGCCAATACCGTCCTTTACCCCGGAGATCGGGAACTGCGCCCGTTGCCGTGCGCCGGCCAGGTACACCGGTGCCGAAGGACCGGGGACATTCGAGATCATCAGGTTGACGGGCTGATTGACGCCGGGGAGCCGGGTCGCCTGGGACATTGCACGGGCGGCTGAGGTGAACAGCGCCGGGGGAATGACGCCGGTGGCGTCGCGCATGAGCGACACGGGTAACGAGCGGTGTTGTTTCTTGGCCTCGCTCATTGTCTGGCTGACCCGGCGTAGCCGCTCACCCGCGTCGGCCGTGTTGGTCGGTAGTTCGACGATCATCGCCGAGACCTGGTTTCCGAAGGTCCCCATCTGCTCTCGGGTGCGCACCGAAACCGGGATGATGCCCAGCAGCGGTTCGGCCGGTAGCTCACCCCGCCCCTCGAGCCAGCAGCGCAGCGCGGCGGCGCAAACGGCCAAGACCACGTCATTGACGGTGCACCCGAACGTGTTCTTGATCGCCTTGACGTCATCAAGACTCATCGACCCGAACGCGACCCGGCGCTGCGCCGATACCCGAGTTTGGAACGGGGTATTGGGCGCGACGAGGTCGTTGCCCTGCGGGACGGTTCCATCACCCGCTGCGGCCGCGAGCCGGCTGATCAGACGGCTGGTCCGGGCAATCATCCTTACCCCGGGCAGGTGGCGGATCGGAGGTACGTCGTCGAGGTGGGGCAAGGTGGTGGGCATCGCGCGCAACGCCCGAACAGGATGGCGCGCCATCCCGACCATGCCGCGGCCCAGCATCTCCACGTCGGAGGGGAAGTGCTCAGCAGGTATGGCGGACGCAGGTCCCATCTCCCGACCGGTGGCGGCGTCGTCGAGCAGCATGCGCATGACCTCGGCGCCCGAGACTCCGTCAACGGCTGCGTGATGCATCTTCGTCAGCACTGCCACCGCACCGTCGTGCAGCCCGTGGATCACATACATCTCCCACAGCGGGCGCGCCCGGTCCAGGTGCGTAGCGATCAGATGAGCCACCTGCTCAGCCAGCTGGCGCTCGTCGCCCGGTGCGGGAAGCCTGATTTCGCGGACGTGGTAATCGACATCGGTACCCCCCTGATCAACCCAGTACGGGTGATCGAGGCCGAACGGCACACGAGCGAGTCGCCACCGCAACGGGGGAAGCAGGTGCAGCCGCTCGGTCACCAGCTCACGAACCAGCGCCGCGTCGAGCGGTCGGCCGGCCGCGGTGACGGGGTCATACACCGCCAACGCGCTCACATGACCTTGGGTGCGGTCGTTTTCGGCGGCCAGGAATAGGGCATCGAGTGCCGTCAGTTGTCGCATTTGTTCACCGATCTACTTGACCGCCGCCACGGCGTCGGGTGTCGCGTCCTTGAGCATTGCGGCCAGCGTGGCACAACCCGGTCCCGGATACGGTGTGCCGCCGCACACTACATCACGGCGGAAGTGTGCCTCTGGCGATTCCGCCCGGGGCTCTTGCGCCATAGGTTCTGCGTCAGAAGAAACACCTTCGGACGAGGACCGGTATGGACGAGATCAGCTTCATCAGTGGCCGCGACCGTTGCGCCGCTTGGCATTTCAAGGCGAAAGGCGACGCGTTCGCCGGAGCGCGCGGAGTGCCGTGCGTGGTGATGGCACCGGGATTCGCCGGCACGCGGGACACCAGCGCCTTGATGGACTATGCGCGGGGCTTCGCTGGTGCCGGATTCGACGTGGTGTTGTTCGACTACCGCGGATTCGGCGGGTCGAGCGGGTCGCCGCGCCAGCTGGTGTCGGCCACACGCCAACGCCGGGACTACCGCGCCGCCATTACCGCCGCCCGGCAGCTCCCTACCGTCGACCCGGAACGCATTGTGCTGTGGGGCATTTCGCTCTCCGGCGGTCACGTCGTGCGCGCCGCCGCCGAGGACGGCCGCGTCGCGGCGGTGGTCGCGTTGACCCCGGCGATCGATGGAGTAACAGTGCTGGTGCGCCTGGCACGCACCGTCGGCATACGTCATCTGCTGCGCACGGCCGCACACGGTCTGCGCGATGCACAGCGAGCGATGACACGACGCGGGCCGCATCGGGTGCCGATGGTCGGAGCGCCGGGCTCGCGGGCGATCTTCGCCATCGACGGCGCCGAGCAGGACTACACCGCCGTCGCGGGCCCGAGCTGGCGCAACGAGGTGTGCGCGCGTACGGCGCTGCTGTTGGCGTTCAACCGGCCTATCACGTTCGCGCCGCGTCTCCGTTGTCCGCTGCTGGTGCAGGCCGGCACCGAAGACCGCATCGCCCCGCTCGCCACCGCCCGTCGAGCGGTCGCCAGAGCCGGCGCTCACGCGGAGCTGCGCGAGTACCCCATCGACCACGTGGACGTCTACACCGAACCCGCACATCAGCGCATCCTGGCCGACCAGCTCGATTTCCTGGGCCACCGCCTGGCGGCCTCCGGGTCCCAGCACGCCGCAAACACCACCACCGATTGGAGTCACCGATGAACGTCAAGAACCTGCGCAACCGGGTCGTGCTCATTACTGGTGCGGGCAGCGGAATGGGCCGCGCCACCGCACTTCTGTGTGCACGACGCGGCGCTCGGCTGGCCATCTGCGATCTGAACGAGGCCGGCCTGAAGGAGACCGCCGAGGCCGCCCGCGAGCTGGGCGCCGAGGTGCTCTCGCAGACCGTCGACGTCACCGATACAGAGGCGATGGATGAATTCGCCGAGGCCGTGCACGCCCGGTTCGACACGGTGGATCTGCTGATCAACAACGCTGGCATCGGCGTCGGCGCCGGATTCTTCGACACCGCGCCCGAGGACTGGGATCGCCAGCTCGCGGTCAACCTGATGGGGGTCGTACACGGCTGCGAGCGGTTCATCCCGCGGATGATCGAACGCGGCACGGGGGGCCAGGTCGTCAACGTGGCCTCGTCGGCCGGCTATGCGGCGATCCCGGCGATGTTCGCCTACTCGGTCACCAAGTTCGCGGTATTCGGCTTCTCCGAGGCGCTGCGCATTGAGATGCGCCGACACAAGATCGGGGTGACCACCATCTGTCCGGGGCTGATCAATACGGCGATCACCCGCACCAGCGTAATGCGCGGGGATCATGCCGACGAACGCGCCGCTCGGGTCGCTGGCCTTTATGAGCGCCGCGGCTACACAGCCGAACGGGCCGCGGCCAACATCTTGCGCGCTGCCGGCCGCAACCGCGCGGTCGCCCCGATCGCACCCGAGGCCCACTTCATGTACGGGCTGACCCGCATCGCGCCGCCCGTGGCGCGCTGGTTTGCCGCCCGCACATCCGACGTTCTCGCCAAATAGACCAGCCCACAACGCTCGAAACGCCGTCAAGGAGGCACACCATGAAACAACGCAATGTCCGCATGATCGAAACCAACGGCATCAGCCTGAAGGTGGTCGTGGAAGGCAGCGGCCCGTTACTTCTTCTGCTGCACGGCTTTCCGCAAAGCGCTTACCTGTGGCGCAACCAGATCGACGACTTGGTCGCCGCCGGCTATCAGGTTGCCGTGCCCGATCAACGCGGCTACGGCGGCAGCGACAAACCGGCAGAAGTTGAGGCCTACGATCTGCTGCAGCTGTCCGCCGATGCGGTCGGTATCGCCGACGCACTGGGACACGAGACGTTCACGCTGGTCACCCACGACTGGGGTGCGATCGTCGGCTGGCACGTCGCGTTGCTGTATCCGCAACGGGTAAACGCGGTCTTCGCGCTGAGCGTGCCGCCAACTATTGGGACGCCCGTCGGCGCCCTGACACGCCAGGAGAATTTCGGCGACAACTTCATCTACACCGTCTACTTCCAGCAGCCCGGTGTGGCCGAGGCCGAACTGGACGCCGACGTGCGCAAGTCGCTTCGCATGCTGTATTACTCCGTCAGCGGTGACGCGCCGGAATTCGGGTTCATGCGTCCCAAGCCCGCGAGCTCAAAGATGCTCGACGGTTTGGTCGACCCTGATCCACTGCCCAGCTGGCTCACCGAGGAAGACCTTGATCAATACGTCGAGGATTACCGCGATGGGTTCCGCGGTCCGATCAACTGGTATCGCAGCATCGACCGCGGCATCGGGCTCACCCGCCGTCTGCAGCAGAGCAAGATCACGCAGCCGTCCCACTTCATGATCGGCAGCCTGGATCCCATGAACGTGCTGCTCGCGGTTCCCCTTGCCAACTTGGCGCAGAACGCACCCAACTTGCAAGCCAACGTCGTACTCGAAGGTGCCGGCCATTGGCTGCCCATCGAGCGGCCAAAGGAAGTCAATGCCGCGCTGCTCGACTTCCTCGCCGGGCTGGACAGCGCGCCGCAGTCGCCGTCCATCACCAAGGAATGAAATCGCCATGGCCACAAGACCCGCCGGCTTCGCGCCGCCGCTCAATCAGATCGCGTTCTCCGTGGTCGACTTGCGCCTCACCGAACGTTGGTTTCGCGAAAGCTTCGGCCTGCTACCTTCCGGCGGCAGTCGCGCGTTGATGCGCGGCCGGCTGGCGGCCAATGTGCAGGGGCTACCCCGGGCAGCCTCGACCTGCTGGTGGCTGCTGGGCCGAAACTCCTGGTTTCAGCTGGAGCTGTTCCAATTCGAACGGCCGATCGCCACATTAATGCCGGCGGATTTTCGGC
>NZ_JBATXN010000363.1:0-2955 GCF_049673265.1 Mycobacterium sp.
TGCCGCAGCGATCGCGAGTTCGGCGGTGGTGAATCGGTTACGGCGAATCTTGCCGTACGTCAATCGGATCAGCGGGGTGGTGCTGGTCCTCGTTGGGCTCTATGTGGGCTACTACGCCCTCTACGAGATCCGGCTGCGTACCGCCGACGGCCTGACGCCCGACACGTTCCTAGCCGTGATCGGCCGCATACAAGGCGCGGCTGCGGGGTGGGTGCATCAGCACGGCGCATGGCCGTGGGTGCTGGCGTTCGCAGTGCTGGTGGTGTCTGCACTAGTCGCCGCAGGCCGCCGACGTACGGCGCTACCTGAGCCAGCCGCGTCGGCGTCCCCACCAGTCGCGCACGACAAAGAACAGCACCACGACCGCAAAGCCGATCACGTACAAGTTCTCGATGCGGCCGACGTGGTTGCCGTCCAGCATCGCCAGCAGCAGGCCAGCGATGCATAGCCCCACGATGCGCCAGTTGCGGTGGTTGATTCTGCTCCAGCCCCAATGCGCAGACGGCACATCAGCGACGTCGACCCCGCTGCTGTAGCGCTCCACCTCGGTACTGGCCACGGCGACTCCTCCGGTTTGGGCTCGTGATGTTCCGACATTCTGGCATACGGAGATTTGTCGGGGACCTCGGCGGCGCTGGCACAATAGGTGGGTGACCCACCATGTCGGCGGCCGTCGGAGAGTCTTGGTGCTGGGCAGTACCGGCTCTATCGGCACCCAGGCGCTGGAGGTCATCGCCGCCAACCCGGATCGCTTCGAGCTGGTCGGCCTGGCCGCCGGCGGCGGGCATCCGGAACTGCTCGCCCGGCAGCGCGCCGAAACCGGTGTGACCAATGTCGCCGTCGCCGACGAGCGCGCCGCGCAGGCCATCGGCGATGTCACCTACCGCGGGCCCGATGCGGTCACCCGGCTGATCGAGAACACCGAGGCCGACGTCGTGCTCAACGCGCTGGTCGGCGCGCTGGGGCTAAAGCCCACGCTGACGGCGCTGGCCTCGGGTGTCCGACTGGCTCTGGCGAACAAGGAGTCCCTGATCGCCGGCGGTCCGCTGGTGTTGCAGGCCGCCCAGCCGGGCCAGATCGTGCCGGTGGACTCCGAACACTCCGCGGTGGCCCAATGTCTGCGCGGCGGCTCGTCAGGCGAAGTCGCCAAGCTGGTGCTCACTGCCTCCGGCGGGCCATTCCGCGGCTGGTCGGCCCCCGACCTCGAGCAGGTCACGCCCGAGCAGGCCGGCGCCCATCCGACCTGGTCGATGGGGCCGATGAACACCTTGAATTCGGCATCGCTGGTCAACAAGGGCCTCGAGCTGATCGAAGCCCATCTGCTGTTCGGCATTCCCTACCGGCGCATCGAGGTCGTCGTGCACCCCCAGTCGATCGTGCATTCGATGGTGACGTTCACGGACGGCTCGACGATTGCGCAGGCCAGCCCGCCGGACATGAAACTGCCCATTGCGCTGGCGCTTGGCTGGCCGGACCGGGTTCCTGCGGTGGCCCCGGCCTGCGATTTCTCCACCGCATCGAGCTGGGATTTCGAGCCGCTGGACAACAAGGTTTTCCCGGCCGTCGAGCTGGCCCGACAGGCCGGTGAGGCGGGCGGCTGCATGACTGCGGTGTACAACGCCGCCAACGAAGAAGCCGCCGAGGCTTTCCTGGCCGGTCGGGTCGGCTTCCCGGCCATCGTGCGCACAATCGCCGAGGTCCTGAGCGCCGCCGACCAATGGAGCGCCGCACCCGCTACCGTGGAAGACGTACTCGACGCGCAGCGCTGGGCCCGCGAACGGGCGCAGTATGCGGTCACACAGGAGGTCCTACCAACGCGATGATGTTCGTCATCGGCATCGTGCTGTTCGCGCTCGCCATCCTGATCTCGGTGGCGCTGCACGAATGCGGTCACATGGGGGTCGCGCTTGCGACCGGGATGAAGGTGCGCCGCTATTTCGTGGGCTTCGGCCCGACGCTGTGGTCGACTCGTCGCGGCGAAACGGAATATGGCGTCAAGGCCATCCCGGCCGGCGGGTTCTGCGACATCGCGGGCATGACGTCGGTCGAGGAGCTCGCGCCTGACGAGCGTGACCGCGCGATGTACAAGCAGAAGACCTGGAAGCGCGTCGCGGTGTTGTTCGCCGGGCCGGGCGCGAATTTCATCATCGGCTTGGTGCTTATCTACGCCATCGCTGTCGTGTGGGGACTGCCGAACCTGCATCCCTCCGCGGTCATCGGTCAAACCGCCTGTGCAGCTTCGGAATACAAGCAAGGCCAGTTCGACAAGTGCACCGGGGACGGACCTGCGGCCGCTGCCGGAATCCGCGCCGGCGACGTGGTACTCAAGGTCGGCGACACCCCGGTCACCGACTTCTCCGACATGGCCGCCGCGGTGCAGAAAATGCACGGCACCGTTCCGATCGTGATCAAGCGCGACGGCCAAACGATGACCAAATACGTCGACATCGCTCAGCGGCAGCGCTGGGTGCCCGACAGCGACGGCGGCACCAAGCTGTCGACGATCGGGGTTATGGGCGTAGTGGGCTCGGCACCCGGGCCGACCCAATACAACGTGATCACCGCGGTGCCAGCCACTTTCGCCTTCACCGGCAATCTGTCGGTTCTGCTGGGCAAGTCGCTGGTCGCGATCCCGACCAAAATCGGCGCCCTGGTCCACGCGATCGGCGGCGGGCAGCGTTCCCTTGATACGCCGATCAGCGTCGTTGGGGCCAGCATCATCGGTGGCGACACCGTCGACCATGGCGTCTGGATGGCGTTCTGGCTGTTCTTGGCGCAGCTGAACTTCATCCTGGGTGTCATCAACTTGTTGCCGCTGCTGCCGTTCGACGGCGGGCACATCGCGATCGCGGTGTTTGAAAAGCTGCGCAACATGATCCGGTCGGCTCGCGGCATGGTCGCGGCGGCGCCGGTCAACTACCTCAAGCTGATGCCCGCCACCTACGTAGTGTTGGT
>NZ_JBATXN010000364.1:0-6300 GCF_049673265.1 Mycobacterium sp.
GGAACATCCCGATAGGGCGACTAGCACGCCGAGTAGCGCAAATAGCCGAACGAGCACGCATTAAAGGTACTGGTTACGAGCGCGTTTGCAGCTCGATCTGCACTGCGACCAAACTGATGCGCATGCAGATCCCGTTCGTCGACGCGGTGCTCAGCCGGCTGAGCCGCCGCGACGCCGGGCTCGAACTCATCGAGGAGATCGAGGACGAGGCGGTCGAGTCCGTCGACGCCGCCGATCTGTTGACGGCCGAGCCGGCGCTGCTGTTGCAGCGGATGGAAAACCGGCTTATCCGCCACCAGCTCGCCGAGCCGGATGTGCTGAGCGCCGAGGATCTGCGCAAGTTGCGCTACATCCTCAACTTCGCGCGGCTCGCCGACTTCGAACCGGGGGCTGCGGGCCCGGGCGGAAGCCGCGGGCGCGGTGACGTCTCCGTCGGCGCCGAAATCGCGCCGTGGCGCTCCCGGGTCGCCGACACCCTCTACGGACCACTGCGCGAGGAAACGGATCCGATCACCGCGTTGAAGACCGCACGAGAGGCGCTGGCCGGTCTGGCCGCCGACCAAGACGACCAACGGCAGGTACTGATCGAGCGGCACGGAAATGACTTCGCCGCAGCGGAATTGGACGCTGAAGTCTGCTACAAGAAGCTGGTCACTATCCTCGGCGGCGGGGGCGGTGCGGGTTTCGTCTACATCGGCGGCATGCAGCGGCTGCTGGAAGCCGGCCAGCTGCCCGACTACATGATCGGCGCGTCGATCGGGTCGATCCTGGGCAGCCTGGTCAGCCGCGCCCTGCCGGTGCCGATCGAGGAGTACGTCGCCTGGGCGAAGACGGTGTCCTACCGCGCGATCCTCGGACCCGAACGGCTGCGCCGCCGCCACGGCCTGGCCGGCATGTTCGCGTTGCGCTTCGACCAGTTCGCCCACACGATGCTCAGCCGCGAAGACGGTCAACGAATGCGCATGTCGGACTTGGCGATTCCGTTCGACATCGTGGTCGCAGGTGTGCGCAGGCAACCGTATACGGCGCTGCCGTCGCGGTTCCGCCGTCCCGCATTGGCGGCGCTGAAGCTGCAGTCGGTGCCGTTTCGCCCGATCGGCATCGGCCCGGTGGTAGGCGCCCGGATGTGGCAAGTCGCGGCGTTCATCGACTTGCGGGTCGTTAAGCCGATCATCATCGGCGACGACGACCCGGCCCGCGACTTCGACGTCGTCGACGCGGCGTCGTTCTCGGCGGCCATTCCTGGTGTGCTGCACCATGAAACGAGCGACCCGCGGATGATCCCGATTCTCGACGACCTGTTCGAAGAGAAGGACATCGCGGCGCTGGTCGACGGCGGCACGGCGAGCAATGTCCCGATCGAGCTGGCGTGGAAGCGTGTTCGCGACGGCAGGTTGGGTACGCGCAACGCGTGCTATCTGGCCTTCGATTGCTTTCACCCGCAATGGGATCCGCGGCACCTGTGGTTGGCGCCGATCACCCAGGCGGTCGCGTTGCAAATGGTTCGCAACCTGCCCTACGCCGATCAGCTGGTCCGATTCGGGCCGACGCTGTCGCCGGCGAACCTAGCCCCGTCCGTCGCGGCCATCGACCGAGCGAGCCGATGGGGACACAACAGCGTCGACAAGGCGATCCCGGTGACGACGGCGCTGCTGGAGCCGACGTGGTGGGAAGGCGACGGGCCCCCAGCCGCGAAGCCCAAGACGCCGCCGAAGTCGGTGGCGTCGCCGATGAGCGCGGTGATGGCGGCGATTCAGGTGCCGACGAGCCGCCTGGCCCGGCTGCGAAGCCGCCTGACCTGAATTCAGGGCCAAGCTTCCCAGCTGATCATGGTCCGCAGCGGTCCGGCGAAGATCGGTCGCACTGCGGCTGATTGCCACCGTTCTTCGACAATGGGAGCCAGGGCTTCGGTGGTGACGAGAGGCTCGTCGTCGAGGTAGATGACGGTGATGTATTGCGGTTCGGTGCGCCATCCCCGGTGGGCGTGGTCCCATGCCGTCGTCGAACCGAATGTCCATACGCCGGCAACGCCGGGCGTCGCGAGCAACGCTGGATGGTGTTCGGCGTGCAGCCATTGCAGCCATTGGCTGGGCCGTTCGCGGATGGGTTCCTCGACGATCAGCAGTACGCCGCGGTGCGGCCGAAACGGCACAACCTCGGCGGAAACCAGCGCGTGTGGTGCGGATTGCCACTGCAGCAGTCGCAGTCCGGCCACCTGGAGTAGCGGTCGGGTGATGGGAAAGCGACCGTTCTCACGCAGCGCGCGGCCCAACGCAACGAAGTCATCGAAGGTTTGTTCAACGGGGTCATCGACGAGGTAGTGGACGGCGTTGCCGACCTCTCCCAGTGGTCCGTAGGAAGCCAAGCGATGGTCGGGGTAGGCGCCGTCGGCGATCCAGCGCAGCGCGTGCACGATGCCCGGTAGTTGGTATTGCTCAGGCATGTGATCCAGCAGGTGCCAGCGCAGGTAACTCCCGTCGTCGTCAGCCGACGCCGGAGCGGTGAGGCTGAATATGCCTGCCTTGACACGGATCACGCCGACCTCCAGGGCGTCGATTTTGCCACAGTGCGGCTACCCTGGCACAGGTAAGCATCGACAACGGCCCCCATTCATCCCGGACCGGTCTACGCGGCCTGGCCAGTAAGGCATCGGCGCGAACGACCCTGGTCGTTGGAACTGTGTTGCTGACGCTCGTTGCTGCGGCATCGGCCAGGTATGTCGCGCACCGACTCGCAAGCGGCAGGCAGCCAGGTCCTGCTCCCACAACCGAATTCGCAACGGTGTCAAAGCTGATGAACGACGCGATCGCCGAACACCGGCTGCCGGGTGGCGTGGTGGTGATCGGACATGGCGGCAAGGTCGTCTTCCACCAGGCGTATGGCTCACGCAAGCTTGCCGGCGAACAGGGGCTCGACGGATCGCTCGCGCCTGCGGAGGCGATGAGCGAAGACACGATCTTCGACATCGCGTCCTTGACCAAGTGCCTCGCAACGGCGACTGCCGTCATGCAGCTCTACGAGCAAGGCAAGGTTGCCTTCGACGAAGCCGTGCAGACGTATCTGCCTGACTTCAACAGCGCCAACGACCCACTGCGTGCACAAGTCACGCTTCGGATGTTGCTTACCCATACGTCGGGCGAACCGATAGACGTAAACCTCGGGGATCCATGGGGACTCGACGGACCCGACAAAGCCGAAGGCATTCATCGCGCGTTGACGACGCCGCTGCAGTCGGGTCCCGGTGAGGTTTTCCGCTACTCCGACATCAACTACATCCTGCTTGGTGCGTTGATCGAGAAACTCGCTGGCGAGGATGAAGATGTCTATGTTCAGCGGAATGTCTTTGCGCCGCTTGGCATGAGCGAAACCCGCTACCTTCCGCCGGCCAAAGCATGTGGCCCTCATGTGGTCCGAGGAGCCGCGATCGCCTGGGCTCCAGCAGGTGCGGCGGCCGCCTGTCCGGCAGGAACCTGGAACACCAGCCTGTTGCCGCGCATCGCACCGACGGCGATCGATGACGAAAGCAAGGACGATCCGGGCAAGAACCCCGATTTCGGTTACCTACTTCGCGGCACCGTGCACGACCCGACGGCGCGCCGCATGGGGGGAGTGGCCGGGCATGCAGGTCTGTTCTCGACGGCGCACGATGTCAGCCTCTTTGCGCAGAGCCTGCTCGATCGCCATGCCGGACGGCCGAGCACGTTTCCGCTGAAGCAAGCGACGCTGGAGTTGATGACGACGCCCCAGCAGCCCGGCCACAGACCGGGGCAAGTCCAAGCAGCCAATGATGCTGCCCGAGAAGCCATCGCGAAGGCACCAAACGCAGAAGATCCGCTTCTTGCGCCGAACTATCCGGCGATCGAGGACCAGCGACTGTTCGGCTTCGGCTGGGATATCGATACGGACTATTCCAAGCCGCGCGGCTTGATCTTTCCGATCGGAAGCTTTGGCGCCACCGGCTTTACCGGTACCTCGATGTGGCTGGACCCGGACTCCGATACCTACGTCATACTGCTGGCGAACTCGATCCATCAGCGAGGCAGTCCACCGATCTCCAAGCTGCGCGGCGACGTGGCTACGGCGGCAGCGCAGGCCTTGCGTCTGTGAGGGCGAGCAATTCGTCGACCGACCATTGGTCGTCGGCATGCCTGCCGTACTTGGCCGCGATCACCGCGCCTTGGCTGTCGAGCAGAAAGTCGGCGGGAAGGCCTTGGCGGCCGTTCTCCGGTTTCAGCGCCGGAGCGCGGTACCGGCCGAGAGCGATCAGAGTCGTACCACGGATAACCGCGCCCCACGCGCGGGGGTCCAGCAATGCGCGGGTGCCCGATTCGACACCGAATTCGCGGTAGAAGCGCTTGGTCGGATCCGCGATCGTCGAAAACGGCAAGTCAGCGGTGTGCTTGCGCAATTCATCGGCCGGCGAGTGAAAGAAGACGACTTCGCGGATGCCGGCAGCGCTGATCTCGTCGTGCCGGCGTGCGAAGGAGGCTAGGTGCAGATTGCAGATTGGGCAGCCCGCATGGCGGCGAAATTGCAGATGCACCAAACCTTGTGGGTCAGGGACCTGGATTCTCTCCCCGGTGACGCTCACGAACTCGCGGCTGGCCAGATGGACTGGCGTGTCTCGCTCAGGCATGTGAGAACTCCTTGTGCCGTGGCTCCGCCACTTTCGGAATCCGCTGCGCGCGGCGAACGCGCCGACGATGGCCGTCACGCACCATATCGCTATCGCCGCGTATGCCAATATCGGTGACCGGTTTCCGATCGATGCGCCCAGCGCGGTGTAGACGAACGCCCGCGGCACCGAACCGATAAGCGCGCCAACGGCCATCTGCCACAGCGGAACTCCGAACGCGCCGAACGCGTAAGAGGCCAGCGCATCCGATAGGCCGGGAATGAAACGCTGACCGACCACCGCCCACAGCCCGCGCCGTTCGATCAGTGCATCGATCCGGTCGGCGCGTTCGCCTCCGAGGAGCGCCCGCGCGCTATCCCGGCCCGCGCGGCGGCCCACCAAGCTGGCGACGACCGCGGTGCCCACCGTCGCACCCAGTGTCACGAACACACCCAGCACCGGACCGAACAGCAGCCCGCTGCTGGCGGCCAGAATCGGGCCCGGCACAAAGATCGCGCCGAGGACCGCCGACACCACGATGTAGGTCAGCGGCGCTGCCGGCCCGGTCGCCTTGACCGTGCGCCGTACGTCCTCGATATCGACGACGTGCTTGACGGCCAGCAGATAAAACAGCGCGACCAAGAACGCGGCGAACACGGCGAGCCGCACGATGTGGCGTCGTCGCGATATCCGGGTGGAACCGTCGACCATGGTGACCGCATCGAATCACAACAGCAACGCCTGCACCAGCGACCGACCATTACCTACTGTTCGGAAACGAGGGCACATGCGATATCACGTAGGGTGACCCGACGTGAGAACCGACGACGACAGCTGGGACATCACCGAGAGCGTGGGCGCGACCGCGCTGGGTGTGGCGGCGGCGCGCGCGGCCGAAACCGAGAGCGACGACCCGCTGATCAGCGATCCGTTCGCGCGGATCTTCCTCGACACCGCCGGCGACGGCGAGTGGGACTGGTACGGCGCTCCTGAGCTGCCTGCCGAGATCGTCGAGGCAGAACCCGCGCTGCCGCTGCGGATGAAGTCGATGGTCAGCTATTTCGCCTCTCGCACAAAGTTTTTCGACACGTTCTTCCTCGACGCCGTCAACGCAGGTATCCGGCAGGTGGTGATTTTGGCGGCCGGGCTGGACTCGCGGTGCTGGCGGTTGCCGTGGCCAGACGGGGTAACGGTCTTCGAGCTCGACCAGCCCAGGGTGTTGGACTTCAAAGCCTCGACGCTGCACGAGCACGGGGCCGACCCGATCTGCCATCGGGTCCCCGTCCCCGTCGACCTGCGTCAAGACTGGCCGAACGCGTTGCAGCAGGCGGGTTTTGACCCGTCGGCGCCAAGCGCATGGTCGGCCGAGGGGTTGTTGATGTATCTACCGGCCGCGGCCCAGGAGTTGCTGTTCGACCGCGTCCAGGGCCTGACTGCCGCCGGCAGCCGGGTCGGCATCGAGGCGCTCTCACCCAACTTCGCCGATCCCGTGGCCGCCGCGCAGCGGCGTGAGCGCTTGGGCCGGGTCCGGGAGTTGATGGCCAAGGCCGACCCGCAGCGCGAGGTCCCGCGGACCGACGAGCTGTGGTACTTCGACGAGCGCGAAGACGTCGGCGATTGGTGGCGTCGGCACGGCTGGCAGGTGACGGTGACGCCGTCGGGCGAACTGATGACGGGGTATGGCC
>NZ_JBATXN010000365.1:0-13050 GCF_049673265.1 Mycobacterium sp.
GCGGGGTGGCCGTGGACAGCTCCGGCGCCGTCTACGTCGCCGATGAGGCCATGCGTGGCCAGGTGGTGAAGTTGGCACCCGGGTCTAGTACCCCGACGGTGCTGCCGTTCAGCGGCCTGTACCAGCCCCAGGGGGTCGCGGTGGACAAAGCCGGAGCGGTGTATGTCACCGATTTCAACAACAGGGTCGTGACGTTGGCGGCCGGGTCGAACAACCAGACCGTGCTGCCGTTCACCGGCCTCAACTACCCCGAGGGCATAACGACGGACAGCGCCGGCAGCGTGTATGTGGCCGACCGGGGTAACAACAGGGTGGTCAAATTGGAGGCCGGGTCGAACAACCAGACTGTGCTGCCATTCAATGGTCTGAACAATCCCGACGGCGTGGCGGTGGACGGTCCGGGCAACGTGTATGTCGCCGACACCGATAACAACCGGGTGGTGAAGTTAGAGGCGGGGTCCAACAACCAGACCGTGCTGCCGTTCACGGGTCTCACCGTGCCCTGGGGCGTGGCGGTCGACGGTGCGGGCACGGTCTACGTCAGCGAACACGACAACAATCAGGTGCTGAAGTTGACTTCCGGTTCCAACGCCCCGACCCCGCTGGCGCTGACCGAACTCAACACGCCCTTGCAGCTGGCCATCGACGGACCCGGAAACGTCTACGTCGCCGACCGCGGCAACGACAGGGTGATCAAGCTTCGTGTTGCCGGATGCGGCACCTAACTCCGCACACGCCCTGTGCATGGATGCTCGGTACAGTCAGCTCAGCGCCAAATCGGTTGATTTCCAAATCGATTCCTTTTCAGCGGTTGGGTGACCAGTGGTGAAGGTTCACGGTTGATGAACAGCTTTGCCGAAGACCAAACTCCCGGTCTGCGGGAACGCAAAAAAATCAAGACCCGCCGGACCATCAGGCAGGCGGCGTTTCGGCTGATCGAAGAGTACGGTTACGCCGCCACCACCGTCGAGCAGATCGCGGAGGCCGCCGAGGTATCGCCGAGCACGTTTTTCCGATATTTCCCGACCAAGGAATCCGTGTTGCTCGCCGATGACATGGACCCGGTGATCCTGACCGCCCTGGTCGAGCAGCCGCCCGAGTTGTCGCCTATTCAGGCGGTACGGCGCGCCTACCAGGCCGTCATCGCCACCTTGTCGGACGACCAACGGGAATTCGAGGACACCCGGCAACGGCTGATGTTCTCGATACCCGAACTCAAAGCGGCCATGTACGACGAGTACTACCGCACCATCACCACGTTCGCCGAGGCAGTCGGCCGCCGAATCGGCCGCGACGCAAGCGATTTCGAGCTACGGGTATTCGCCGGAGCCCTCACCGGCGCGATGATGGCCGTCTACGAGCCCGGTCCGGCCGCCAGCGACACCGTGTCCCGCGCGCTGGACTTCGTCGACGCCGGTATGCCGTTGACCTGAGCGAGCGCTGTAGGCTCACGCGATGCTAGAGCAATGGAGTCGGCGCGGGTTTTTGCACGCCGGCGCCACCGTGGGCTTGCTCGTGGTCGCGGCTCCGCCGGCCTGCTCGTCGGACAAACCGGCGCCCGCCGGCGGTGGCGCCGGGGGATCGGTGACCATCAAGCACGTCTTCGGTGAGACGACCGTCCCCTCGCCGCCCAAGCGGGTGGTGAGCGCCGGTTTCACCGGGCAGGACGACCTGCTGGCGCTGGGCGTGGTGCCGGTCGCGGTCACCAACTGGTTCGGCGACCAGCCGTTCGGTGTGTGGCCGTGGGCCCGACCCAAACTCGGTAACGCCAAACCCGTTGTTTTGAACTTGGACAACGGAATTCAGGTGCAGCAGATCGCCGGTCTGAAACCCGACTTGATAGTCGCGACCGATGCCGGAGTCGATCAGGACACCTACCAGAAGCTGTCCGCGATCGCCCCGACGCTTGCGCAGTCCGACGGTTACGCGTTCTTCGAGCCGTGGAAGGACCAGGCGACGGCGATCGGTCAGGCGGTTTTTCAGCGTGACCAGATGAAGTCACTGATCAATGGTGTCGACCAGAGTTTCGCCGCTGCCGCAGATAAGTATCCGCAGTTCAAAAACAAGACTGTGCTGCTGCTGGAGGGCAAGCTGCACCAAGACAACGTGGTCGCGACAACCGGTTGGCCCACCGAGTTTTTGACCCAAATGGGTCTGGCCGTTGCGAACAACATCGCCACGTTCGCCGTGGATGAGCAGCGCGCGTTCATTCCGCGGGACAAGATCAAGCCGGTTCTCGATGCCGTCGACCTACTGATCTGGACGACTGAGACCGACGGCGATCAAGCGGAGTTGCTGGCCAATCCTGACGTCGCCGCACTCCGTGCGCGAAGCGTGTTCACCACTAAGGACCAGGCCGGCGCGATCGCGTTCGCGTCGCCGCTGAGCTACCCGCTGGTGGCCGATCAGTTGCCGCCGCTGATCGGCAATATCCTGCATTAGGACGAGCGGTCTAACCCGATTGCCCGTACCGCATGAGCATTGGCTAAGGCAGTTCTGGCAGTGCTCGAAAATCTGGTTTTGAGTCCCGGCCAACGGGTTACTGTCGAGTAATGAGCGTGGCGATGGATCTGAGCGTGGTTGACACGGTTCTGGACTATGGCGATCAGGCGCTGCTGTTGCAGTTCGACAACACCGCCGAGGTATTGGCTTGGACGGCTGCCCTGCGCGAGGCCGCGCTGCCCGGTGTGCTCGACATCGTCCCGGCCTCGCGCACGGTGCTCTTGAAGCTCGACGGCCGTCGCCGCCAGAGCGCAGTCCGCCGTCGGCTGCGCACGTTGCAGGTGGCCTCCGAGATGGAATCGACCGCCTCGCCGGAGCAGCCGATGACGATCGACGTCGTCTACGACGGCGCCGATCTTTCCGAAGTGGCCGACCGTACGGGGTTAACCACAGCACAAGTCATCAACGCGCACACCGCTACTCCCTGGCAAGTCGGATTCGGCGGATTCGCACCGGGTTTCGCGTATCTGGTCGGCGGTGACCCGCGGCTAGCCGTGCCCCGGCGGGCGGAGCCGCGATCATCCGTTCCGGCCGGTGCGCTGGGCCTGGCCGGCGAATTCACCGGAATTTACCCGCGCCGGTCCCCCGGCGGATGGCAGCTGATCGGCCGCACCGATGCGGTCATGTGGGACATCGACCGTCCGAATCCGGCGCTGCTTACGCCGGGCATGTGGGTCCAGTTCCGAGCCGCGTAGCGGCAGGCGGGCGACGGGAGAAGGGAGAGCGTCGATGACGACCCTGGAGATCTTGCGTACCGGCCCGCTGGCCCTAATCCAGGACCTCGGACGCGTGGGCCTTGCTCATATCGGCGTCACCCGATCGGGGGCCGCCGACCGACGCTCCCACACGCTGGCCAACCGGCTGGTTGCCAACCCCGACGACCGCGCCACGATCGAGGTGACCTTCGGCGGCTTCTCGGCTCGAGTCCGCGGCGGCGACGTCGACATCGCAGTCACCGGCGCCGACACCGACCCGCGCGTCGACGGAATCCCGTTCGGCAGCAACAGTATTCAGCACGTCCACGACGGCGAGGTGATCTCGCTCGGCATCCCTCACGCCGGACTGCGAAGCTATCTGGCGGTGCGTGGCGGTGTCGACGTGACACCGGTGCTGGGTTCCCGCAGCTACGACGTGATGTCGGCAATCGGCCCGTTGCCGCTACAACCCGGTGACGTCCTGCCGGTCGGCGAACACACCACCGAGTATCCCGAACTCGACCAGGCTCCCGTGGCCCCGATCTCCGAGCATCTGGTGGAGCTGCTGGTGGTGCCGGGGCCGCGAGACGACTGGCTCGACGATCCGGACGCCCTCGTGCACACCATCTGGATGGCCTCCGATCGCAGCGACCGAGTGGGGATGCGGCTGGAGGGTCGCCCACTGCAGTACCGCGCGCCCGATCGGGTCTTGCCCAGCGAGGGAGCCACCCGCGGTGCGATCCAGGTGCCGCCCAACGGCTTACCGGTGATCCTTGGTCCCGATCACCCCGTTACCGGCGGCTACCCGGTGGTCGGTGTGATCGCGGACGAAGACATCAACAAGGTCGCCCAGATACGTCCCGGGCAGTACGTGCGGCTGCATTGGTCGCGTCCCAGGGGTGCGCGGGCCGCTAGTTCCGGCGCCTCAGCTCCGATGGCGGTCGGCTAGCCCACCTGGTAAACCAGCAGTGTGCACACCCAGGTACACACCGCTCGCCTGCTTCACACCGCCGACCTCGAAGGCGAGGCCCGCCAGCGCGCCTACGAGATGGTCAGCGGGGCATTCACGGGTGAATTCACCGACACCGACTGGGACCACGCGCTCGGCGGGATGCACGCCCTGATCTGGCATCGCGGTGCGATCATCGCGCACGGAGCGGTCGTCCAACGCCGCCTGCTCTACCGCGGTGCCGCGTTGCGCTGTGGATACGTCGAAGCCGTTGCCGTGCGGGAAGACTGGCGCGGTCAAGGTTTGGCGATCGCGATACTCGATGCCTGCGAGCAAGTGATCCGCGGCAGCTATCAGCTGGGCGCGCTCAGCTCCTCAGATCGGGGCAGGCGGCTCTACACGTTGCGGGGTTGGCTGCCGTGGCGCGGGCCGACGTCGGTGCTGGCGCCCGCCGGGGCCACGCGGACTCCCGACGACGACGGCTCGGTGTTCGTGCTGCCGGTCGGGATCAGCCTGGACCCCACCGCAGAGTTGGCCTGCGATTGGCGCGACGGCGACGTCTGGTAACGATCACCGGCGTGCTTCCGTCACGAAAAGCGTTGGGTGACAGGGCTATTGTCGCGGACAGTCGTGAAGCGCGGCTACCGGCTGACGTTCGATGACAGCTTCGACGCGGCCTGATCAGGCGCCGTTCGCTGAAGGCGAACAACCAGGTGGAACTTAAGCGTGGTCGACTCATGTTTGTACGGGTAGGCCGGCAAAGCGTCGGCAACCACCAAGCACGAGGAGATACGAATGAGCAACCTGACCTTGTGGTCACGACCCGCCTGGGACGTCGACCGCTGGATGCGCGATTTCTTTGGCCCGGCCCCTGTGACCGACTGGCTCAAGCCGGTCGCCGATGGCTTCAGCCCCGCCGCCGAGATCGTCAAGGACGGCGAGGACGCGGTAGTGCGCCTGGAGCTGCCCGGCGTCGACGTCGACAAGGACGTCAACGTTGAGGTTGATCACGGCCGCCTCGTCATCCACGGCGAGCGCCGCGACGAGCACAACGAAGAGAAGGACGGCCGCATGTTGCGCGAGGTCCGCTACGGCTCGTTCCGCCGGTCGTTCCGGCTGCCTGCACACGTCACCGGGGACGCCATCGCGGCGTCCTACGACGCCGGCGTGCTGACTGTGCGGGTCACCGGTGCTTACGCCGGGACTGCGCCGCAGCGCATCGAGATCACTAGGTAGCTCGCGGAGTTCGCGCACTCGAATCCGGTGGGGCCCAGCGGCTCCACCGGATTCGACGCATCGTCGACGGCTAACCCCAACGGGCCAGAATTTCCTTGGCCCTGGTTCCCAACGCAGCCTGCAGGAACGGCCCGAAGCTGATCCGCCCCACGCCCAGCGGACCGAAGGAAGCGGGATCGTCCTGATCGGGTAGGGCGATCGCATTGACCGGAAGTGGCAACTCAGAAGCCAAGCGCCGCAACGTCTCCGGGTCATGGCGGCCGACCGGATAGAGGACATCGGCACCGGCGACGGCAGCCTTCTGCAATCGCGCCACCGCCCGCTCAACCCGGTCCGACTCGTCACCGTCCTGGCGCAGGAAAAGATCTGTCCGGGCGTTGACCACCAGATGGACCTTCGCCTCGTCGGCGGCCGCACGCAGCGCAGCAACGAGGTCGGCGTGTTCGTCGGCCGAACGCAGTCGCTTGCCCTCGCTGTGCACGGTGTCTTCAATGTTCAGCCCGACTGCGCCCGCGCCGAGTAGCCCCTCGACCAGCCGCGAAGCCGGCAGCCCGTAACCGGATTCGACGTCCACCGACACCGGGACGTCGACCGCGGCGGTGATCTGGCCGACCCGGCTCAGCAGGTCATCGAACGACATGCCCTCGTTATCGGGTTTGCCGATCGAGTCGGCGACGGGGTGACTGCCGACTGTCAGTGCGGCGAACCCGGCATCGCCGGCCAGTCGCGCCGACCACGCGTCCCACACCGTCGGCAGAATCACCGGATTGCCCGGCTGATGCAGCGCCAATAGCGCCACAGCTCGATCGGCCAATGCGCTAGATGCCGGCATGGCTGGCTGCCTCCCAGTTGCGGGCGTGATCTGGCTCACGCCGTCGCCGTGTGCTGGATATTATCGGGTGCCGTACTGTGATCTATGACACCTTCACTTCCAGGGAGATCCGTTGTCCAGCACTAATGAACTCGCCGAACTGCACGAGCTCATCGGTGGCCTGCGGCGGTGCGTGACGTCGTTGCGGTCGCGGTATCGCGACACTCCGGCAATGCGCCGGGTGGTCAACGACGTTCAGCGAATCCTCAACGACGTTGAGCTGCTCGACATCGACGCCGGTGAGCTGGATCTGGCCCGGCACACCCTGGATCAACCGGCAGAGAAAATCGCGATCCCCGACACCCAATACGACGCCGAATTCTGGCGTGATGTCGACGACGAAGGTGTCGGCGGACACAGTCGTTCTTGATCTAACCCCCCGCGGGACTGCGCGCTGTTCGCTGTGGGTACTCTCCGACGAGGCCACGCGAAGAGGATCACAATAGATGAGCGCACCCACTGCGAACCGTTCTGCGTCCGGTGTCTTTTCACCCGCGCGCGCCCACATCCAGCAACGGACGCTACGCACCGACCGGTGGTGGATGTCGCCGCTGCGGATCGACCTGGGTTTCGCCGCATTTGTCATCTACGCGACCGCGCGCGCATTTCAGCGGAATTACTACTTCGTCCCGCAATACCACTACCTGACGCCGTTCTACTCACCATGTCTCAGTAACGCTTGCGGCGGGGCTAGCGACTTCTGGCCGCAGATCCTGCCGAATGTATGGTGGCTGCCGTTCGCGGCGTTGACGCTGCCGTTCCTGCTGTTATTCCGGCTGACCTGCTACTACTACCGCGGCGCCTACTACCGCACGGTGTGGCAGTCGCCCACCGCATGCGGGGTAGCCGAGCCCCGCGTGCACTACAGCGGCGAAACCAAGTTCCCGCTGATAGTTCAGAACACCCACCGGTATTTCTTCTACGCCGCAGGCATCATCTCGGTGATCAACACCTACGACGCGATCATCGCGTTCCATTCCGATCACGGACCCGGTGGATTCGGCTTCGGCCTGGGCAACGTCATCATGGTTGGCAATGTCATCATGCTCTGGATCTACACGCTGTCCTGCCATTCGTGCCGGCACATCACCGGCGGGCGACTCAAGCATTTCTCCAAACACCCTGTGCGGTACTGGGTTTGGACGCAAGTTAGCAAAATCAACACCCGCCACAAGCAGTACGCGTGGATCACCCTCGGCACGCTGATGCTCACCGATTTCTACATCGCGCTAGTGGCCAGCGGCACCATTCCCGACCTGAGATTTGTTGGCTGAGAAGCCTTTTCACGGATCAGATAGATGAGCGAGGTTTCATGACTGAGGTCGAACGGCACTCCTACGACGTTGTCGTGATCGGTGCCGGCGGCGCAGGTTTGCGCGCGGTCATCGAGGCGCGGGAACGCGGCCTCAAGGTTGCGGTGGTGTGTAAGTCGCTGTTCGGAAAGGCCCACACGGTGATGGCCGAGGGCGGCTGCGCGGCCGCGATGGGCAACACGAACCCGAAGGACAACTGGAAGACCCACTTTGGCGACACGATGCGCGGTGGGAAGTTCCTCAACAACTGGCGGATGGCCGAACTTCACGCCAAAGAGGCACCCGATCGGGTTTGGGAACTGGAGACCTACGGCGCGCTGTTCGACCGCCTCAAAGACGGCAAAATCAGTCAGCGCAATTTCGGCGGGCACACCTACCCGCGGCTGGCGCACGTCGGTGACCGCACCGGCCTGGAGCTGATCCGAACCATGCAGCAGAAGATCGTCTCGCTGCAGCAGGAGGATTACGCCGAGCTGGGCGACTACGAGGCCAGGATCCGGGTCTTCGCGGAATGCACGATCACCGAGCTCATCAAAGACGGCGACGCGATCTCCGGAGCATTCGGCTACTGGCGCGAAAGCGGCCGCTTTGTCTTGTTCGAGGCGCCGGCGGTGGTCATGGCGACCGGCGGAATCGGCAAGTCCTTCAAGGTCACCTCGAACTCCTGGGAGTACACCGGCGATGGCCACGCGTTGGCGCTGCGCGCCGGCGCGACGCTGATCAACATGGAATTCGTCCAGTTTCACCCGACCGGCATGGTGTGGCCACCGAGCGTGAAAGGCATCCTGGTCACCGAGGGTGTTCGCGGCGATGGCGGAGTGCTCAAGAACTCCGAGAACAAGCGGTTCATGTTCGACTACATCCCACCGGTGTTCAAAGGCCAATACGCCGAGACCGAGCAAGAGGCCGACCAGTGGCTCAAGGACAACGACTCGGCCCGGCGGACACCGGACCTGTTGCCCCGCGACGAGGTCGCACGCGCGATCAACTCCGAGGTCAAGGCCGACCGCGGCAGCCCGCACGGCGGGGTCTACCTCGACATCGCGTCGCGACTGACCCCCGACGAGATCAAGCGCCGCCTGCCGTCGATGTACCACCAGTTCATGGAGCTGGCCGGAGTCGACATCACAAGGGAGCCCATGGAAGTCGGGCCCACCTGCCACTACGTGATGGGCGGCATCGAGGTGGACGCCGATACCGGCGCTGCCACCGTCCCTGGGTTGTTCGCCGCCGGTGAATGCTCCGGCGGTATGCACGGTTCCAACCGTCTTGGCGGCAACTCGCTGTCCGACCTGCTGGTGTTCGGTCGTCGAGCCGGCCTGGGCGCCGCCGACTACGTGCGGGCCCTGAGCAGCCGCCCGAAAGTGTCCGACGAGGACATCGACGCCGCAGCCGAACGGGCGCTGGCTCCCTTCGAGACACCGACGAACGGCGCCGCCGCGGAGAACCCCTACACGCTGCAGCTGGAGCTGCAGCAGTCGATGAATGATCTGGTGGGCATCATCCGCAAGGCGGAGGAAATCACCGAGGCCCTCGGTCGGCTCGACCAGCTTCGCGCGCGGTTCAAGAACATCCACGTCGAGGGACACCGCCAGTACAACCCCGGCTGGAATCTGGCCATCGACTTGCGGAACCTGCTTCTGGTCAGCGAATGCGTCGCCAAGGCGGCCTTGGAGCGCACCGAAAGCCGGGGCGGCCATACCCGCGACGACCATCCATCGATGGAGGCGTCGTGGCGGAAGGTACTGCTGGCCTGCAGCGCCGCAGGCGGCGACGAAGTCATTCCCGACATCTCGGTGACGCGCAAAGACCAGGTGCCGATGCGGCCCGACCTGCTCGAGGGTTTCGAGATCTCCGAGTTGGAGAAGTACTACACCGACGAAGAGCTGGCCGACCACCCAGGACGGAGAGGCTGATGACCTACAACGCAACCATGCGGGTATGGCGTGGCGACGCGTCCGGAGGTGGATTGCAGGACTTCACCGTCGAGGTCAATGAGGGCGAGGTGGTGCTCGACATCATCCACCGCCTGCAGCAGACCCAGACACCAGACTTGGCGGTGCGGTGGAACTGCAAAGCGGGTAAATGCGGCTCGTGCTCGGCTGAGGTCAACGGCAAGCCCAAGTTGATGTGCATGACGCGGATGTCGACCTTCGCCGAAGACGAAGTGGTCACCGTGACGCCGATCCGGACGTTCCCGGTGATCCGCGACCTGGTCACCGACGTGTCATTCAACTACGAGAAGGCCAGGGAAATCCCGTCATTCGCGCCGCCGAAGGACCTACAGCCTGGTGAGTACCGGATGGCACAGAAGGACGTGGAACGTTCTCAGGAGTTCCGCAAATGTATCGAATGCTTCTTGTGCCAGAACGTCTGCCACGTGATTCGTGATCACGACGACAACAAAGAGGCGTTCGCCGGCCCGCGCTATCTGATGCGGATCGCGGAGCTGGAGATGCACCCGTTGGACACCCTCGACCGACGCAACCAGGCGCAGGACGAGCATGGCCTCGGGTATTGCAATATCACCAAGTGCTGCACGGAAGTCTGCCCCGAAAACATCAAGATCACCGACAACGCACTGATTCCGATGAAGGAACGCGTCGCCGACCGGAAATACGATCCGGTTGTGTGGCTGGGCAACAAGTTGTTCCGTCGCTGACGAGCAGCTGGTGTTAAGCCGCCGCTGATCCGGGTACCCGACCTGAAGCCCGAGGCGAGCGGGGCTGCGTAGGGTTTGAGCCCCGCCGCAAGACACGAAAGGCGGTTGGGCATGACGATCAAACAACCCGCCAGCGGCAACGACATTCGAACGGCAATCCGCGAACTCTCGCTGCGCGCTGACGTCGCACACAAAGAGGGACGCGAGCAGGACGCCGCGGAACTCGAGCATCGCGTCCAGGCTTACCGCGACGAGCTGAGCAGGCGCCCGTAGCTAGGCGCCCAGTCGACGAAAAATGCTGCGGTGAAACACAATCGGCGCGACGTCCGCGTCGATTTGAATATCGCTGACCCGCAATACCACGATGGTGTGATCTCCCGCGGGAATGAGTTGCTCGATCGCGCTTTCCAACCAAACACTGGTGCCCTTGATGAAAACCGCACCACTGCTGTTGGATACGGTCTCCAAACCGGCGAACCGGTCGCCGGTCTTAGCGGCGAGTGCGCGTGCGGCTTCGTCATGAGCTTCGCCCAAGACGCTAATGCCCAGCGCACGCAGGTTTTTCAACTTCGGCCAGGTCGTCGAGGTGTTCTGCACGCAGAACGACACCAGTGGTGGATCCAATGACACCGGCACAAAAGTGCTGGCGGCCAGCCCTTCTCGGACTCCGTCAATTTCGGCCGCGATAGCGATCACGCCAGACGGGAAATGGCCGAAGGCCTCGCGTAGTGACGACGGCGTCAGCTTCTCAGGTGTATTCACCGGGCTTCATTCGCATCGACGGATTTTTGCATTACTGACCCTACTCGCCCGGCGAGTAGCCGTGCGGGGCGGCGACGTAGCGCACGATCTTGAGCAGCGTCGCCGGTGTCGCGGCGAAGGCGTCCTGGAAAACGTCCGCCGGACTGCCCCGGGCCGCCGCAAAATGGCCCAACAACGTGCGGGCCCCCGCGGCAAGCGCCGCGTCCCACTCGGCGATGATCCCCCCGCGCAACTCGGGCAACCCTGCCGGCCACTGGTTGGGGCCCTGCAGCCACAGATAGCCAGTCCACCTGGCCGCCGGTCAGCTTGCCACCCAACCGCGTGTAGCCACGGAATGCGGACTTCCCACCATCGCGATGGCGTCCTTCTCCTCTTGTGGGAGCGCAAACAACCGGCGCGCCGCCGCCAGCACCCGGCTGGCCAGAAGAATCCCACCTCGTGGGCCGCCTCGCGAAGGCGCGTCTCCGCAGTTGGCCAGAAGGGTGGCTCAGGTCTACTTCGGGCAGGGAGGTGACCGTCGACACAGTTGTCACCTACCCGTCATCGCCGCAGGTGAGGCACTACGCCGTGGTCCCGATCAGCACGAAGCCAACCGGTTGGTTAATTAGCCAGTGAAATTTAGCTCACACTCGGTTGCAATCGAGTTACTCATGGGTATAGCTTTACGGTGTTACTGGTGGGTAACTTAGCCTTAGTACCCAACCACAAGTGGCGTTCTCATCGAGGAGGAACCAGTGAGCCACTACAAGAGCAACGTCCGCGACCAGGTATTCAACCTGTTTGAGGTATTCGGCGTTGACAAGTCGTTCGGCGAAGGCGCGTACAGCGATCTGGACGTCGACACCGCCCGCGAGATGTTGACGGAGATGAGCCGGCTGGCCGAGGGCCCGGTCGCGGACTCATTCGTCGAGGGAGACCGCAATCCCCCGGTCTTCGACCCCGAAACGCACTCCGTGACGCTGCCCGACAGCTTCAAAGAGTCGGTCCGCGCGGTCATCGACGCCGGTTGGGACAAGGTCGGCCTCGACGAGGCGCTGGGCGGCATGCCGATGCCCAAGGTGCTGCTGTGGGCGCTGCACGAGCACCTGCTCGGCGCCAACCCCGCGGTGTGGATGTACGCCGGCGGCGCCGGATTCGCCCAGATCTTCTACAACCTGGCCACCGAAGAGCAGAAGAAGTGGGCGATCCTTGCCGCCGAGCGCGGGTGGGGCTCGACCATGGTGCTCACCGAGCCGGACGCCGGCTCGGATGTCGGCGCCGGCCGGACCAAGGCCGTCCAGCAAGACGACGGTTCGTGGCACATCGACGGGGTGAAGCGGTTCATCACCTCCGGCGACTCCGATGACATGTTCGAGAACATTTTCCACTTGGTGCTGGCCCGCCCCGAGGGCGCCGGACCGGGCACCAAGGGCCTGTCGCTGTTCTTCGTGCCCAAGTTCCTGTTCGACTTCGAGACGGGTGAACTCGGCGAGCGCAACGGCGTCTTCGTCACCAACGTCGAACACAAGATGGGCCTGAAGGTGTCCGCGACCTGTGAACTGACCTTCGGTCAGCACGGCGTTCCGGCCAAGGGCTGGCTGGTCGGCGAGGTGCACAACGGTATTGCGCAGATGTTCGAGGTCATCGAGAACGCCCGCATGCTGGTCGGCACCAAGGCCATCGCCACGCTGTCCACCGGCTACCTCAACGCCCTGGCCTATGCCAAGGAGCGTGTGCAGGGCGCCGACCTGACCCAGATGACCGACAAGACCGCGCCGCGGGTCACCATCACCCACCACCCGGACGTGCGTCGGTCCCTGATGACCCAGAAGGCCTACGCCGAGGGTCTGCGTGCGCTGTACACCTACACCTCGACCTTCCAGGACGCGGCGGTAGCCAAGGCGGTGCACGGTGTGGACGCCGACTTGGCGGTCAAGGTCAACGACTTGATGCTGCCGGTGGTCAAGGGGGTGGGCTCCGAGCAGGCCTACGCCAAGCTCACCGAGAGCCTGCAGACCTTCGGCGGGTCCGGCTTCTTGCAGGACTACCCGATCGAGCAGTACATCCGCGACGCCAAGATC
>NZ_JBATXN010000366.1:0-4528 GCF_049673265.1 Mycobacterium sp.
CCTTCGTCTTTCTGGCTGACGATTTCGCAGATCGCGCCCGCGGGCGACAACCCCGCCATCCGGGCCAAGTCGACGGCGGCCTCGGTGTGGCCGGGGCGGCGCAAGACGCCACCATCCTTGGCGCGCAGGGGAACTACGTGTCCGGGCCTGGTGAAATCATCCGCCACACTGCCCGGGTCAGCCAGCAATCGCATCGTGGTAGCGCGGTCAGAAGCTGAAATACCTGTTCCTACACCATTTTTCGCATCTACGGTAACGGTGTAGGCGGTACCGTGCTTGTCTTGATTGACCGCGTACATCGGCAACAGGCCGAGTCGGTCGCAGATCGCACCGTCCAACGGCACGCACAAATATCCCGACGTGTAGCGCACCATGAATGCAACCAGTTCGGGGGTGGCCTTCTCGGCTGCGAAAATGAGGTCGCCCTCGTTTTCCCGGTCCTCGTCGTCGATGACGACGATCGCCTTGCCGGCCGCGATGTCGGCAACCGCACGTTCGACGGAGTCCAACCTCGTCATCGCTGCCACCTTGTCAAAGAACCCACCTGAAGCGCTCAAGTGTTGCATCCAGTATGAACCACGAGGCGGCCTCCGTTATTGCCGTGGCTTACTGAGCGGGATGCTGCCCGCAACCGAGTCGGGCGCGGCGGTTCTAGCTGCAGCTATTCAGAGTTTGTTCCGTCGTCGCAGACCGCCCAGAAGTTTTGCAGACGCCGCACGTAGCCGATTCATAGCCAAGCTATCTAGCGTTCGAGGCGTCCGGCGGGATGGTGGCCCCGTCAACTACTGGGGCTACCAGGAAAACCCGTACTGGAATCCGCAGTTCAACCAGTGGGGCTTCGACTTGTTCGGAGTCTGGATCCCGCTGTAATAAGCCAGTCACAAGACGCGCCCGCTTCGCCGAACGGCGAAGCGGGCGTTGTGCCCTTGCAGGACGGAACTACGGTTGACCGCCTACCCGTCGTAGGACGAAGTCACGCAACGACGTGGGCAGATTGGTCAACAGCGAAACCTGTAGTTTGGGGCCGACGCCGACAACGTAGCGGGAACGGGGGCTGCGGGCGGTCAGCGCCTTCGCGACGACCGCCGACACCTTCTCGGCTGGTACAGCTAGCTTCTGGGACAACGGGATTGACTTCTTCAGCCCCGCAATATGTCCTGCGTAGAGATCGCGTTGCTCGGCCGTGAGAGCGGCCTCGAGTTGTTCAACCATGTCGTCAGCGGTGCGCCACATGTCGGTATCGGTCTGCGCGGGCTCTACAACTGCGACGTCAATGTGCCATGGCCGCAATTCCATTCGCAGCGCGTCGGCGGCTGCCTCGAGCGCAAACTTGCTGGCGCAGTAGGCGCCGATGAGTGGCATCGACAGCCTCCCATTGACGCTAGATATGAATACGACCCGCCCCCGCGACTGGCGAAGCCGCGGCAGCACCGCCCTCGTGACCGCGAGCTGACCGATCACGTTGATCTCCAGCTCCTTTCGCCAGTCGTCAGTGGTGACCGTTTCCATCGGCCCGCCCACCACAACGCCCGCGTTGTTCACGATCGCGTTGAGGCGCTCGGGTAGCAGCTCGTCAAGCGCCGCGATGTGTTCGGCATCCGTGATGTCGAGAATGGCTGGCGAGATCCGCTGGGGGTCCAGCGCGGCGACCGCGTCGGCGTCGCGTTTCGTGCGGACTCCGGCGATCACGTCCCAGCCATGCGCGGCCAGATATTCGACGATCGACCTACCGATGCCACGACTGGCTCCGGTGACGAGTACTGATGGCATGACGTTCTCCTCGTGTCGAGCACTGCCCGTCGACATTGGGTCTGCTAAGGCGTTGAAAGCTTAAACATGTCAGGCGATTACGAACTATCGAGTTTGCCGCTGCGGCGACCGCCACCCGCATCCATATTGTCGTATGCGCCATTCCACACTGCCACAGCAATTCTCGGCCGAGCTATTACCTGTTCCTAAATGACACCGGTAGACGGCTTGTCTTCGGCGGCGGAGTCATCGTCTTTGGCCAGGTGGTGCAGAACTCGTTCGTTAAGGGCGGCGAGCATATCGAGCTCAGCCGGGCTGAGCAGGTCGATGAAGTTCCGGCGGACGTCCTCCACGTGCCCGGGCGCCGCCCTCTCGATAGCGGCGCGGCCAGCCGGAAGCAGGCAGACCATGGTGCTGCGGGCGTCGTCGGGGTTGGGCTCGCGACAGATCAGCCCGTCCTTCTGCATGCGTCGCACCTGGTGGGAGACACGGCTCTTCTCCCAGCCCAGTGCGTTGCACAACTCGCGGGCGGGCATGCGGTCCGCGTGGTGACTCGAGAGCACCGCCAGGATCTCGTAGTCGGCCCCGGACAGGCCCGATTCCTGCAGGCCCCGGTTCAGGTGCACGTCGAGCAGATGATGCGCGTGCTGGAAGGCCCGCCAGGCGCGGTCTTCACGAGGGTTCAGCCAGTTCGGTTCCATCAGGCCTCCATGCTACCGCGATTGGTTGACGCATCACCAAACCGTGCCTAAGGTGGACATGTCAACCTTTTGGAAACCTAACTCGAGATTGGACTCCTCATGAGCAACATCAGCATCATTGGCACCGGGAACATGGCCCGCGCCATCGGCGCGCTGGCGGTAGCGGGCGGCAACACCGTCGAGGTCATGGGCCGCGATCAGTCCAAGGCCGCTGACCTGGCCAAGGCTCTCGGCGGCGGCACAACGACGGGAAAGTTCGGCGCTGTGCCGGCCGGGGACATCGTCATCGTGGCCCTGCTGTACGCCAACGTCGTTCCGGTCGTCGCCCGGTATGGAGACGCCCTCGCGGGCAAGGTCATCGTCGACATCAGCAACCCCTTCAATTCCACCGCCGACGGGCTGGCCATCCCCCATGAGACCTCGATCGCGCAGGAAGTTGCCAAGGCGGCCCCGGCCAGCGCCAGCGTGGTGAAAGCATTCAACACCATCTTCGGTGTCGTCCTGGACCAGGGCCGGCCGCTCGACGTCTTCATCGCCGGCGACGACGCGCGCGCCAAGGCGGGCGTGGCGGAGTTCATCGAGAGCCTCAAGCTGCGCCCGCTGGACGTCGGCGGCGTGAACATGGCGCACTGGCTGGAAGGAACGGGCCTGGTCATGATGGGCCTCGCCCGCCACGGGATGGGAAACTTCGACTTCGCCCTCGGGGCCACCGTTCCCGGCTGAGCCGCGCCGCCACCGTCCAAGCAGTGAACGGACCGCGCGGCGCCGTGCGCCCAAATAATGGTTGATGGATCACTGACAGGATTCGCTATGAAGCTTGGTTTCGCACTTCCCATAGTCGGGCCCGCTGTCAGCAGCGCCGCTGGCCTGAGCACGTTCTGCCGCGAACTCGAGGACCTTGGCTACGACACGTTGTGGGTCGGCGATCGACTGGTCACGCCGGTTGATATGCACAGCACCTATCCGGGCAAAGAGCAGCCATACCCGCCGCAGATGACCCGTTACCTCGATCCGGTGCTGCTGTGGACCGTCGCCGCGACGGCGACCAGCCGGGTGCGGCTCAACGCCAGCACGCTCAGCACGTTCTACTACGAGCCGGTGCACCTGGCCCGGCTGCTGACCACGCTCGACGTGCTCAGCGAAGGCCGCCTTGACGTTGGCGTGGGAATCGGGTGGATGAAAGACGAACACGACATCGCCCGCGGTGCGGACTGGCGCCGGCGCGGGCGGATGCTCGATGACCTGCTGGCGTTCCTGCACGAGTGGTGGACGACCACCCCGGTGTCCTGGGACAGCGAGTTCTTCTCGCTGCCGCCGGTCCATGCCGACCTGCGCCCGGTGCAGGCCGGCGGTCCGCCCATCTGGATCGGCGGGGCCAGCGAGGCCGCGATGCGCCGGGTCGGCCGCAGCGGCACCGGCTGGCTCGGGGTCGAGGGGCTGCAGGACGAGGTCACCGACCACTTGTGGTCGATTGCGCGGCGTGCGGCGAAGGACGCCGGCCGCGATCCGGACGCGCTGAAGACCGCCATGCGGATCAACCTCGAACCGGGCATGTCCGTTGACTCTGTTGTCGGCAAGCTCGAGCGCCTCGCCGGGTCCGGTGCTGACGAGGCGATCGTGGATGCCTTCGCACTCTTCCCCGCCCTTGACCAGCTGCTTGACTTCGCCAGCCACCTAATCGCCCGTTGGCGTGATCGTGGGAAAGCTTGACTATTTTGCTGCCATCAGCCGCTCAACATACTTGGCGATGACGTCGACTTCGAGGTTCACCGGTGTCCCGGGCGGGGCCTGACCCAGCGTGGTCAACTCCCGAGTGGTTGGAATCAAAGAGACCTCAAACCAGTCGTCGCCGAGCCCGGAGACGGTCAGCGAAATACCGTCGACGGTGATCGAGCCCTTTTCGACCACGTAGCGCGCCAACTCAACCGGCAGCCCGATCCGGACCACCTCCCAGTGCTCGGCGGACGTGCGGGCCTGGATCTTGCCCGTGCCGTCCACGTGTCCCTGCACGATGTGGCCACCAAGTCGGCTGTTCAAAGCCGCGGCCCGTTCGAGGTTGACCGGGCTGCCGGCCGCCA
>NZ_JBATXN010000367.1:0-2447 GCF_049673265.1 Mycobacterium sp.
GGACCCGCGCCCGGAGTCGCACCGAGATGCTGCTGCAGATCGGGCAGCATGGCGTGCAGCTGAGCACCCCAGTACGGCCAGTCGTGCGTGCCGTTGGCGTCGAAGTTGAACACCGCGTTGTGGCCACCGGCCGCGTTGTAGGCGTCCTGCCACTTCATGTTGCTGGTCCGCACGAAACCCTCGAGGAACTTGGCCGGCAGGTTGTCGCCACCGAGTTCCGACGGCTTGCCGTTGCCGCAGTACATCCACACGCGGGTGTTGTTGGCGACGGTCTTGCCGACGTTGAGCAGCGGGTCGTTGCGCTGCCAGGCCGGGTCCTCCTTGGGGCCCCACATGTCCTTGGTCTTGTAGCCGCCGGCGTCACCCATCGCCAGGCCGATCAGCGACGGCCCCATGCCCTGGGAGGGGTCCATCAGGCCGGAGAACGAGCCGACCTCGATGAACTGGTCCGGGTGGTAGTTCGCCAAGTTCAGCGACGATGCACCGGCCATCGACAGACCGACGGCCGCGCCGCCGGTCGGCTTGACCTGCTTGTTGGCCTGCAGGTACTGCGGCAGCTCGCTGGTCAGGAAGGTCTCCCACTTGTAGGTGGAGCAACCGGCCTTACCGCAGGCCGGGCTGTACCAGTCGGTGTACCAGCTGGACTGCCCGCCCACCGGCATCACAACCGAAAGGCCGGACTGGTTGTACCACTCGAAGGCGGGGGTGTTGATGTCCCAGCCGTTGAAGTCGTCCTGGGCGCGAAGGCCGTCGAGCAGGTACACGGCCGGTGAGTTGGCGCCGCCGCTCTGGAACTGGACCTTGATGTTGCGACCCATCGCCGCGGACGGAACCTGCAGGTACTCGACGGGCAGACCGGGCCGGGAGAACGCTCCCGCGGTCGCGGTGTTACCCACGACGCCGATCAGACCCGGCAGCAGGGCCGCAGCGGCGACCCCTATCGCGAGTCGGCGCGGCATCCTTTTTGACGCGCCGCGAAACCTGTCAACAAGCCTCATTCTTGCTTCCTCATTCGTTGTCGGGCCCACAGCTGTGGGTCGGACTGCATGCCCTGATACGCAACCGGGCAGGAGTGCCCGTGTAGTCAACCACATCTTTGGGGGTGCCTTCTCCTCAGCGGAGGTCCCATCCCGGGCCCCACGCCGCGGCCAGGCCCGCTCAATTCGGCTGCGGATCACCACGCTGTGAATGTGCCGACGAGCGGTCGCACGCCGGTAAGAATACATATGCCGGGTTGCTGCGCGCCGGTCGGGGCGGTTGCTGCGGCGATCGCGGCACGCCGAAGCAAAGTTGTTGAAAAATTCTCTTTCCGGACCCTGCCCGAAGCGAAATTCCGGCCGATTAGGGCCCGGTGGCCGGCATGCCGGTGTACGGGACACCGCCGGTTTCGGGCACCGCCAATCCGCACCTGATGAGTTCATAACGTGGAACCCGGTCGATTCGATACTGGGTGAACTCATAGGAATGCAGCAGGTTCGACACAAACCGGTGCAAACCCATCGGAGCGCGCACCGAATTCAGCATCGCCTGGGTCGCCGGGCACTTCAGGGCCGCCTCGGCTTGGGCCACCCACTGCGCGTCGAGGTAGCCCGGAACGCCCGGATACCACTTCACCCAGGGCCCGTCGGCGATCACCCAATCCGGGAAGAGGTTCTTGTCGTGGCCGATCCGGCCGTGCTGCAGCCGGGCGGTGTGAGCGGCCAGCGGGTTGGCCAATCCGATCTGGTCGATCACCCGGACGTCCAGCCCGACGTTCATGCCCACCATGCCGAGGTTGGTGAAAAACACTGTGTACGGGCCCTTTTGGGCCGGGCTAGCATCGTGAGGCGGGCCGGGCGGCGGTGATTTCGGCCCGACGGGCGGGACCAGATCCCACTGATCGTAATTGCCGGATGGCAGCAGCAAAGCTCCCTCCGGAGTGTTGTTGAGCGCCACCAGCACCGCGCGCATCCGCGGGTAATCCAGGTAGTCAGCCGCCGTCAGCGGATGGGCGTGACCCGTCGCCTGCGCGTAGAAGCGCCGCTCGTCCACGATGCCGGAGTAGGTGACCCGGGTGGCGTCGTCGCCCATTCCGGGCGAATTCGCCGCCCACAGCGACCATCCCGCAATCGCCATCCACAGCGCACTCACCGCGCCGGCCAACCAGTAACCGGCCTCCCGGGACAGCCCGGTGCCATCGGGAAACACCACGGGCACCACCGCAACGGGCGCGAGCAAACAGAACACCGGTGTCAGCAGCACCCGGCCATGCATGAAATCGCCGCCCTGCCGAATCCAGTACAGCGCCTGCAGCAGCCCGCTGACGAGGATGAATACCACTACGGCCGTTGGGCTTTGCACCGACCGGGCCAGCGGCCCGTGCGCCGGTACGGGGGTATGACGACTCCACCAGGGTCGGCTGCCGCCGCCCAGCAGCACCAGGGCCAGCGCCGCCAGCAGCATCGCCG
>NZ_JBATXN010000368.1:0-1720 GCF_049673265.1 Mycobacterium sp.
AGGAGGTACGCATGGCGCGATGGCCTAAGCCGGCGGCGGGTAGCTGGACCGAACACTACCCGGATCTGGGCACCGGACCGGTGTCGTTTCGCGACTCAACCTCACCGGAGTTCTATGCCGCCGAACGTGAGTCGATCTTCAAACGCGCCTGGCTCAACGTCGGCCGCGTCGAAGATGTCCCGCGCGTCGGGAGCTACTTCACCAAAGACATCGCAGCAGTCGGCACGTCGATCATTGTGGTGAAGGGCAAAGACCAGGCGATCCGCGCATTCCACAATGTTTGCCGGCACCGCGGAAACAAGTTGATGTGGAATGACTTTCCGAACGAAGACACCAAGGGCGTGTGCCGGCAGTTCACCTGCAAGTACCACGGCTGGCGATACGACCTGGACGGCGCGCTGACGTTCGTGCAGCAGGAATCCGAATTCTTCGATCTCGATCGCGGCTCTTACGGGCTGCGGTCGGTGCACTGCGATATTTGGAACGGTTTTATCTTCGTCAACTTCGATGCCGAGCCGCGGCAAAATCTGCGAGAGTTCCTCGGGCCGATGATCACCGCGCTGGACGGGTATCCGTTCGACCGGCTCACCGAGCGCTACGACTGGGTCGCCGACAATAACAGCAACTGGAAGATCTTCGCCGACGCATTTCAGGAGTACTACCACGTGCCATCCCTGCACCCGCAGCAGGTTCCACCCGACGTACGCGATCCAAACGCCGGATTCGAATGCGCCCATTTCCAAATCGACGGTCCGCACCGCGTGGTATCCACGGCCGGCACCCGCCGCTGGCTGATGGAGCCGGAGTTCATGTACCCGATCGAACGCGTCACTCGCAGTGGGCTTGTCGGCCCGTGGCGAACCCCCGATCTGGGTGAGTTGCCGGCGGGGCTCAACCCGGGCGGCATCGAGCCTTGGGGGATCAGCAATTTTCAGATCTTCCCGAACTTGGAGATCCTGATCTACGGCGGGTGGTATCTGCTCTACCGGTATTGGCCGACTTCGCATAACACTCACAGGTTCGAGGCCTACACCGCGTTTTCTCCGGCACGCAGTGTGCGTGAACGCATCGAACACGAGGTTGCCGCGGTGGTGCTCAAGGAATTTGCGCTGCAGGATGCAGGCATGCTTGGCGGCACGCAGGCCGCCCTAGAGACCGGTGTTGTCGACGAGTTCCCGCTCAACGACCAGGAGATTCTGGTCCGCCATCTGCATAAGGTTGTCGGCGACTGGGTTACGGATTATCAGCGCGAACAAACGCCGGTAGGGGCGGACCATGGCTGACGCGTTACTACCCAGCGCCTTCGCCGAACTCGAGCCGTACGCCGAAACCTGGTGTCTGGAAACAGAAGCCGAGCGGTGGGAAAAGCGGATGGCCAGCACCCAGGCCGAAATGCGAGATTTCTACGACGCATTCTTCCCCCGATTGGAAGAGGCGATCGAATACTGCGACAAGTTTCCGCTTGATGACATCCCCGAAGACGCGCTGCACCTGTTGCACCTCATCTACTCGCTGATCATGGTCGCAATGGCGGTAGAGATCATGCGCCAACCCCGACCCACCGACGCCGCCGACGCCGTCATGATTCGCATCAGCGAACCGGTGCCATGAGAACGGACGAGTGATGAGCCTGCTTACCATCAACAAGCTGACAACATCGGTGGGCGCGGAAGTCACCGGCATCGATGCCGATCGGCTGGTCGCCGACGAGATGCTCGCC
>NZ_JBATXN010000369.1:0-8391 GCF_049673265.1 Mycobacterium sp.
ACCCGATGTTGCTGCAAGAAGGGCGCTCCGGTACCGGAATCTCGCCGAGCCTCGCCGAGGGTTGGCGACTGGACCGGCTGACGCCGCCGAGCCGGCTGTTCGGCGCCAACGGCCTACGGACCGGACCCGACGGCCGGATCTACATCGCGCAGGTGACCGGCAGTCAGATCAGTGCCCTCGACATCGATACCGGCCGGCTTGAAACCATCAGCGCCAAGGGCGGCGAGATCATCGCGCCCGACGACGTCGCGTTCGACCCGGACGGCACCCTCTACGCCACCGAGGTCATGGACGGTCGAGTCAGCGCGCGCGGCGCCAACGGCCGCACCCGGGTGCTACGCGACGATGTCCCCTCCGCCAACGGGATCACCGTTCACCGCGGGCGGTTGTTTATCGGCGAGTGTCGGGAAGGCGGGCGTCTGCTCGAGCTTGACGTGGGTGGTGGGCCGCCGCGGGTGCTGCTGGAGAATGTCCCGTCCCCCAACGCAATGGAGGTCGGCCCGGACGGATTGTTGTACTTCCCGGTGATGGGCGCCAACGAAATCTGGCGCATCGGCCTCGACGGTGGTGCGCCTGAAACAGTCGCCACCGGCCTCGGTGTACCCGATTCGGTGAAGTTCGACTCGACGGGGCACATCGTCTCGACCCAGGTGCACAGCGGCCAGGTGTTGCGCATCGACCCGCGTACCGGCGAGCAGACGGTGCTGGCCGATCTCAGCCCCGGCCTGGACAACTCGACCTTCGTGGGAGATCGGCTGTTCGTCTCGAATTTCACCGGCGAGATCACCGAAATCCTCGACGGCGGAAGGACTTCCACCGTGTTACCGGGCGGGTTGAACTGGCCGCTGGATCTTGCCGTCTGCGCCGACGGCAAGCTTTACATAGCCGACGGCACTTACTTCTACGTCCTGCTGCCCGATCGCACCCTGCAGACCGTGGGCATGCTTTTCACCCCGGGTTATCCGGGTTTCCTGCGTGGCCTGGCTCCAACCGGACCTGGCGAGTTCGTCGTCACCACCTCGGGTGGTCAAGTGTCGCGCTACCGGCCCGCCAGCTGCGAAACCGATGTGCTGGCAGATGGATTCGATCAGCTCTACGGGGTGGCGCCGGCCCCTGACGGTGCGGTCATCGCCGCCGAACTCGGGACCGGACGGGTATTAGCACTTCGCGCAGGGCGCACCGACGTGATCGCTTCGGACCTGCACGATCCGATCGGGCTGGCGTTTGCGCCCGACGGCACCTGCCTGGTCTCCGAAGCAGGCGCCGGGCGAGTAGTCGGACTCACCGGATCCGGCGTCCGAACGGTGGTAGATGACTTACAACGGCCACAAGGCATTCTGGTCCGCGGGCAGCAGTTATATGTCGTCGACGCCGACGCCAAGACGTTGATCGTCGTTGATCTGAACGACGGAACCCGGCACACCATCGCCTCCGGCTTGCCGGTCGGCGCTCCGCATGGGGTATCACCGAAGCCGCTGAAAGGGATGCCACCGTTCTCCGGGCCGCAGGGACCGTTCGCCGGCATCGCCGCGGGGCCCGACGGCACGATCTACGTTTCGGCCGACGCGGAGGGCAGCGTGCTCGCGATCCGGCAGGACGACGGCGATGGCTGACGACCGGCCAACCGACCACCGCTACCTACAGGTCGCCCGAGCGCTGCGGAAAGAGATCGTCGACGGCGTGTATCCGGTGGGATCGCAACTGCCCACCGAACACCAACTGTGCGAACGGTTTTCGGTTAGTCGCTACACCATCCGCGAGGCGTTGCGCCGGCTGCGCGACGACAACCTCGTCGCGTCACGGCCGCGGGCCGGCACACTCGTGGTTCCGCGGCCGTCGTCGGACTCCTATGTTCAAGATGTCGTCTCGATCAATGATCTGCTGGCCTTTGCCACCGGCGCGCAATTCGCGATCGAATCCACCGGGATGGTCCGCATCGACGACGAGCTGGCCGGCCGAACAGGGCTTAGCGCCGGCGAAGAATGGTTGGCCGTTCGCGGTTTTCGCCAAATCGATGGTGCGACGTATCCGGTGTGCCGAACCGAGTACTACATCAACCGGGCGTTTGCCGGTGTGGGCAGACTGTTGCAACGTCATAGTGGTCCGATATTCCCGCTGATCGAAGACCTCTTCGGGTTGAGCATCGTCGAGGTGCGGCAGGAGATCGCCGCTGTGCTGATCTCGCCGGTACTCGCCGCGGAGCTCAGCGTCGAGTCCGGTAGCCCGGGCCTCGAAGTTCACCGCACCTACGCCACATCTGACGGCGAGGTTGCCCAGGTGACGATCAATACCCATCCCGCCGCGCGTTTCCGTCACTCGATGACGATGCGACGGGTCCGCGGCTAGGCTCAACGCGTAGATCGCTGATGCCAAGCAACGTGACCGAAAAATCGATCAGTGGACGACGGGTCCGCTGGGACGACGACCGCGCCGCCGACGCCTATGGCCGCGGGTGGTGGGTGCATACCACCCTGGCTGACTCGTTGATCGAGGCCGCGCAGCGCACACCGCTGCGAACTGTTCTGATCGACGGTACTTGCGAAATCGACTGCAGGGGCCTCTACGAACAATCGTCGGCACTGGCGCAAGCGATGCTGACCCGCATGCCACCCGGCAGCGTGGTGTCGATGATGCTGCCCAATTGGCATGAGGCCGCGATCATTTACCTGGCATCGACGATGGCCGGAATGGTGGTGAACCCAATCCTGCCGTCACTGCGGGATCGGGAGCTGCTGTTCATTCTCAATGACGCGGACACTCGGATGATTTTCGTCCCCTCGGTTTTCGGACGGCACGATTACGCGGCGATGCTGGATCGGGTGGTCGGCCAGCTGGATTCGCCCCCGGAGGTTGTCGTAGTCCGCGGGGGCACGCCACTGCCTGCGGCGAACTCGTCGCCGGTGCAGCTGCCGATGCTCGACCCCGATGCTGTGCGCATGATTCTCTACACCTCGGGAACCACCGGCCGCCCGAAAGGCGTGCTGCACACCCATAACTCGATGCACGCGCTGATCTGTCAGATCCGCGACCATTGGCAGGTACAGCCCGGTGACCGGTTTCTGGTTCCGTCACCGATCGCGCATATCGGCGGCTCCATCTACGCGTTCGAGTGCCCGCTGCTACTGGGCACATCCGCGGTGCTGATGGAACAGTGGAACGCCGACGATGCGGTCGATCTCATCGGGGCGAAACACTGCAGCCACATCGCGGGAGCGACACCTTTTCTGGAGCAGATGCTCACCGCCGCCGAACGTGCCGGTACCCGATTGCCGGATTTGAAGTTGTTCATTTGCGGGGGCGCTTCGGTGTCCCCGTCGTTGATCCGCAGAGCGACCGGGTATTTCGAGCGCGCCACGGTCACCCGGGTGTACGGCTCGACCGAAGTCCCGGTGACGACGGTCGGCGCCCCACTCGACCCAGACCATGCCGCGGATACCGATGGGCGGGCGGGATTCGCGCGCATCGACCTCCGTGGTGGCGAGATTCATGCGCGCGGCCCGCAGATGCTGGTCGGCTACCTGCACGCCGACGACGAGGTCGAATCCTTCGACGACGACGGATATTTCCGCACGGGCGATCTCGCCCGCTGGGTCGATGACGACTACCTCGTCGTCACCGGGCGGGGCAAAGATGTCATCATCCGAAACGGCGAGAACATCGCGCCGAAAGAAATCGAGGACATCCTCATCGACTACCCCGGCATCGCGGAGATCGCCGTCGTCGGCCTGCCGGATGCCCGCACCGGGGAGCGTGCGTGTGCCGTGATCGTGCCGATGGATCAGTCGCGGCCTGACGTCGCGAGCCTGCGCAGTTTCCTGCAGGACCAAGGGGTTGCGACATTCAAAGCGCCCGAACAAGTGGTTATCTGGGAGCAACTCCCGCGAAACGACGCCGGCAAGGTGCTCAAGCACCAGATCCAGGCGGCCCTGACGAAGACGGACGGATGACATGCAGGTAGCGATCGTAACCGGCGCAACGGGCGGCATCGGCTTTGGCTGCGCGAGAAAGCTTTCCGAAATGGGAATGGCGGTGCTGGCTACCGGCCGCAACGAACAGCGCCTGGCCGAGTTGGCTAAAGCCGTTGGCGCTTCCGATCAAATTGCCACCGTTGCGGTCGACTTGACCGACGATGACGCACCCAGCCGCATCGTCGAAACCGCGGTCGAACGCTGGGGTCGCATCGACTTCCTGATCAACAACGCAGGCGTCGGAAATCCCACCCCGCTACACGGAACGGACGACGAAACACTGGATTACTTCCTCAACGTGATGTTGCGCGCGCCATTCCGGCTAGCTCGTGACGTGTTGCCGCACATGCAGCCCGGCTCGGCGATCATCAACATCACATCGACGTTCGCCGTCGTCGGCGGTCTGCGCGGCGGCCCGTACTCCGCGGCCAAAGGTGGCCTGACCGCGCTGACCACCCATATCGCCTGTCAATACGGATCGCACGGAATACGCTGCAACGCCGTAGCTCCCGGCGTGATTCAGACCGCGATGACCGAAGAACGCCTGCAGGATCAGGGATTTCGACGGATCAACACCGAGATGACACCACACCAACGATTGGGCACAGTCGACGACGTAGCGAGCACCGTCGCGTTCCTGTGCTCGCCCGGCGGCAGTTTCATCAACGGACAAACCATCGTGGTCGACGGCGGCTGGAGTTCCACGAAATACCTGTCGAAGTTCGCGCTGACCTCGGAGTGGACGGCCCGGTGAACTTGTTCGCGCTGCTCGAGCAGACGGCGCAGCGCTTTCCGGATCGCGGTGCGGTCTATCACGGCGAGCGGCGCTGCTGCACGTGGCGGGAGCTGCGGGACCGTGCGCTGCGCCTGGCGGGATCGATCCGGCAACACAGTCCGGCGGGCGCACGGGTCGCGATCATCAGTGAAAATCGCCCGGAGATCGTTGAGCTGCTATTCGGGATTTGGGCGGCCGAGCGTGTCGCGGTGCCGATCAACTACAAACTTCATCCCCGCGAGATGCTGCAAATCTTGGAGGATGCGGGGGTCTCGCAGATCTTCGCCTCGGCAGCCATCGCTGCCGAGTTCGAGTCGGGCTGTGCCTTTCCGGTGGAAAGCATTGAGGCAGAAGCCTACTCATGTCGACTGACCGGTGCGCCCGCAGAGGTGCCCGGCACCGATCCGTCGACGCTGGCGTGGTTGTTCTACACCAGCGGAACCACGGGCCGGTCAAAAGGCGCCATGCTCACCCACCGCAACCTGATGGCGATGACGCTCGCCCACCTCGCCGACATCGACGCGCCCGACGAGGGGTGCACTCTGATACACGCCGCACCGATGTCGCATGGTTCTGGCCTTTATATCCCGGCCTACGTGCTGCGCGGCGCTCGCCAGGTGGTGCCGAGGCGCAGCGGGTTCGATCCGGACGAATTCCTGGATCTGTGTGAGCAGCATCCGGGCTGCAGCGCCTTCCTCGCACCGACGATGGTGCAGCGAGTCATTCAAACAGGCCGCGCCTGTCCGAGCGAGCTCCGCACGATCATCTACGGCGGCGGCCCGATGTATGTGGAGACCATCAAGAAAGCGCTGGCGGCGTTCGGGCCGGTGTTCGCCCAGATTTACGGCCAAGGCGAGTCACCGATGACCATCACCGGCTTACGTCGCGCCGACCACGATGTCGCCGACGACGCAATCCTGGGATCGGTCGGCTATCCACGATCGGGCATGGACGTCGCGGTGCTGCGGGCCGACGATTCACCGGCCGGCGTTGGTGAGATCGGCGAGATCGTCTGCCGCGGTGACGTTGTCATGGACGGCTACTGGCACAATGCCGCAGCCACTGACGCGACGCTGCGCGACGGCTGGCTACGCACCGGCGATGTGGGCTCCTTCGATGCGCGCGGCTATCTGACGCTGCACGACCGTTCGAAAGACGTAGTAATCAGCGGCGGGACCAACATTTATCCCCGAGAGGTCGAGGAGGCCCTGCTCGAGCATCCGGGTGTGTCGGAAGCGTGTGTGGTCGGGGCGCCGGATGCGGAGTGGGGTGAGATCGTGGTCGCGTTCATCGTCGGCGGGGCCGAACCCGACGAGCTGGACGCGCACCTGCTGCAGCGCATCGCCCGCTTCAAACGCCCGAAGCGCTATCTGGCCGTGGACCAGCTACCGAAGAACAGCTACGGCAAGGTGCTCAAACGCGAATTACGTGCGCAACTGAACGCGCAGCCTCTTCCTTGAAGTGCGTCCAGGGTTGTGCTTCGTGACAAAACCACAGCCATAGACGCAATTCCAACGCAACCCGCGACCAACCTCCGCGACAGGCCGGCCCCTATCGAGCCGATTGTGTTTCGAAGTGGCTACGAATGCCCGACAGCATCGCGGTATGCGCATTGACAGCTTCACGACGGGTCAGCGCAGCCAGCGGGCGGGGCGCTGCGATCCGTAACCGCTCGGTGAGACGGGTGCCCGCATCGATCGGCTCGAACGCCACCGTGCCACGTAACCGCACCCGGGGGAACTGACGCGCTTCGGTGAGCACATCTCCGCGAACCGGAACCTCGACCCGAGCCCAGTAACTCACCCGGAGTGCGAACATCGCCACCGGGATGCGGTCGCGCACCCGATAGGTCTGGACGTAACCGTCCGCGGTCTCGTCGCGCGATATCGTTTGCACCGAAACAACCAGCGGGTGAACAACTGTGATGTTGCCCAGGTCCACGTAAAAGTCGCGCACCGCATCTGGCGCGGCCGGTATCTCTTCGGTCAGCGTGTGCGCGGTCTGGGTGATCCAAAAGCTCACAGTCGGCCCACCTAGCGGTTACGCGCAAGCGCTTCGACAAATGCGCCGATACGGCTGCGTGTTTCTTCGGTCATCCAACTATCCCGAACCTTCGTGTCTATGTTTGTGCCCGCATCGATCGCGTCGCGTGCCGGTTGGTGCAGGCGTCGCTTGGTGGCGGCGTACACCGCCGGGGAGTACTGACCGAGTTCGCGGGCGGTCGCGATCGCCTGCGGAATCAGCTCGTCAGTCGAGACGATGGTGTCGATCCAACCCCGCGCCAAGGCGGTGTCCGGATCAATCGTCTTGGCCTGCAGCGTTGCCCGGGCCACGGCGGTCCCCATCACGAACCGGCATATCTCAAGTGCGGCGACCGGGAACGGGACACCGACGGCAAGCTCGGTGAGCCCGATCGTCCCGGCCGACATCAACCGTATGTCGGCGCACATGGCGAGGACGCACCCGCCGGCGATGGCATGCCCGTTGACCGCTGCGATCACCGGCGCGGGGTGGTCAAAGACCGCGAGAAACGCCTCGGAAAGCGCGGTTACGAAGCGCTTGGCGTATTCGGCGCCGCCGTCGACGATCGCGCGCAGGTCGACACCCGCCGAGAAACACCGTCCGGCGCCGGTGATCACGACGGGCCCTTCGACGCTTCGCATCGAAGCGATGATCGCCTCGAGCAAGTCAAGGTCGAGAGCGTTGACCGGCGGATGGTCGAATCGGACCACGGTCACGCCGTCGTCGTCGGTCACCTCTGTGCTGGTCACGTATCCTCCACTCTGTCATGGGCTTTGCGCCCAAACAACCGCGCGCTTTCCGCACGCATCTCGACTTTGCGAACCTTGCCCGTCACGGTCAGCGGAAACTCGTCGACGACGTGCACGTAGCGCGGGATCTTATAGTGCGCCACCTTTCCGGTCGCGAAGGCGCGGACCGCATCAGCGTCGAGCGGGGGCCGCCCGGGCCTCATCCGGATCCAGGCACAGATCTCTTCGCCGTAGTCAGGATCCGGGACGCCGACGACTTGCGCTTCGTCGACGTCGGAATGGGTGATGAGGAATTCTTCGACCTCGCGCGGATAGATGTTCTCCCCGCCGCGGATGACCACGTCGCTTCGCCGCCCAACGATGTTGCAGTATCCGTCGTCCCGCATGACGGCAAGATCTCCGGTGTGCATCCACCCGTCGGCATCGACCACCTCACGGGTTTGGGCGTCGTCACGCCAATAGCCGAGCATCACCGAGTAGCCGCGGGTGCAGAATTCGCCAGGTGTTCCCCGTTCCACGACATCGCCCGTGTCGGGATCGATGATCTTGATCTCCACATGCGGGTGTGCCCGCCCGATGGAGGCGGTTCGGCGCTCGAGGTCGTCATCGATCAGCGTCTGGCACGAGGCGGGCGACGTCTCGGTCATGCCGTAGGCGATCGCCACCTCAGTCATGTTCATCTCGGCGACACAACGTTTCATCACCTCGACCGGACACACCGATCCGGCCATCATGCCGGTACGCAGCGACGACAGATCGGTGTGGGCGAAGTCAGGGTGTCCGAGCATGGCGATGAACATGGTCGGCACGCCGTACAGGCCTGTGCAGCGTTCCGTCTGCACCGCGGCCAGGGTGCGCTCGGCATCAAAGCCCGGCG
>NZ_JBATXN010000370.1:0-3007 GCF_049673265.1 Mycobacterium sp.
CATGAGAGACGATAGCGCCGTTTCAGGTGTGCACTGGCCGCTTTTGACAACACGCCATTGGCGCAAGGATCCGGTCCTACAGGCGCGCGACCGCGGTCGATGCGAAGATTCAGCCCGTGACAGGAAGTTGGAGTTCCTTACTGACGACGCTGATTCCGCTCGCCCTGGTGATCGGGGTCTCGCCGTTCTCAATCGTCCCGGCGGTGTTGGTGCTGCAGACGCCACACCCGCGACCGACCGGGCTCGCCTTCCTGGGCGGTTGGCTGGTGGGGCTGGCCGCGCTGACCGCGATCTTCGTCGCGTCCTCCGGCGCGCTAAGCGGGCTGCGCCACTCTCCACCAACGTGGGCATCCTGGCTGCGCGTCGCGGCCGGGCTTGCACTGATCGGGTACGGGATCTACGAGTGGCTCAACCGCAGCCGCCACACCGAGCCACCGAAATGGATGCGGTCTTTTTCCACCCTGACGCCGCGACGTGCCGGGATAACGGGGCTGGTTTTGGTGGTGGTCCGGATTGAGGTACTCAGCATGTGCGCCTTGGCCGGTTTGGCCATCGGCAGCAGCGGGCTCGGCATCGCGGCCGACTGGATAACCGGGCTGATTTTCCTCGCCGTTGCCTCATCGACGGTCGCCATCCCGGTCTTGGCCTACGCGGCCGCCGGCGAGCGCCTTGACGAGCCGATGACCCGGCTCAAGAACTGGATGGCCAAGAACAACGCCGCGATGATGGCAGCGATCCTGGTGCTGATCGGCCTGATCGTGCTCTACCACGGCGCTAAAGCGCTGTACTGAGCAGCGCTCAGCCCGGATAAAATCGTCGGGCGTGAGCCTCAACGACCGGTATGCGCTGGCGTTGTTGCACGCCGCCATCGACCCGGACGACGCGAACGGGCTCATCGGGCGGTTTTATGCCCGCTGGTTTTCCCTTGACGTTTCCCTGCGTGACCTTTTTCCGCCAGACATGGTCCGCCAGCGAATCGCCTTCGCCCACGCGCTGAACTGGGTTTACGGCGAGCTGGTTGCGCAGCGAGCCGAAGAGCCGGTGGCGTTTTTGGCTCAGCTGGGACGCGACCATCGCAAATACGGGGTGTTGGCCGAGCATTACGAGACGTTGGGCCAGGCGCTGCACGCGACCCTGCGCGACGAGTTGGCCGACGCCTGGACCGATGCCGTCGACGCGGCCGCCGGGCAGTCGCTGAACCTGATCACCGGGGTGATGAGTGGCGCCGCCGACGCCGAGCAGGGGCCGGCCTGGTGGGACGGCACGGTGGTCGAGCAGCTGCGGATCTCTCGCGACCTGGCGGTAGTTCGGCTGCAGTTGGACCGCCCGATGGACTACCACGCCGGCCAGTACGTCAACGTCGCGGTGCCGCAGTGCCCGCGGCGGTGGCGGTATCTGACGCCGGCGATTCCGCCGGATGACAGCGGCGCCATCGAGTTTCACGTCCGCGCGGTTTCCGGCGGCCTAGTCAGCAATGCCATCGTCAACGAGACCCAGCCCGGCGACCGGTGGCGGTTGTCCAGCCCGCACGGCGGGTTGCAGGTCGACCGCGACGGCGGCGACGTGCTCATGGTCGCGGGCAGCACCGGGCTCGCGCCGCTGCGCTCGATCATCATGGACCTCACCCGCTGGGGTGTGAACCCGCGTGTGCACATGTTCTTCGGCGGCCGCTACCCATGCGAGCTCTACGACCTGCCCACCCTGTGGCAGGTCGCCACGCACAATCCGTGGCTGTCGGTGACGCCGGTCTCCGAGCACAGCGGCGACCCCGCCTGGGCCGCCGACTATCCCGACGTGACGCCGCCGCGCGGACTGCATCTGCGACAGACCGGCAAGCTGATGGACGTCGTGACCAAATACGGCGGCTGGGGTGACCGGCAGATTCTGATCTGCGGCGGACCGCAGATGGTGCGCGCAACCAAAGCTGCGCTGATTGCCAAAGGTGCGCCGCCGGAGCGCATCCAACACGATCCGCTGCACAGCTAGTCTTGATCTCGTGCACATCGTCACGCTGGGCGACGCGTCGTCAGATCTGGAAGCCCAGTTCGTCCCGGAGGCCGGCATGATCGGCATCTCACTGACCGACGCGGGCGTCCAACTGCTCGGCCAGCGCCGCGGTCTGGACGCGTATGTGGCCGACGGCAAGACGATGGGCATCCCGATTTTGTACCCGTGGGCAAATCGGCTGGGCGGCAACACTTATACAGCGGAGGGCACCACGGTCACGTTGGCAGCCGGACACGATGGAGTGCGTGCAGATCCCAACGGGCTACCGATTCACGGAGTGCTTGCCGCCTATCCCAACTGGCGGGTGACGCATGAGTCGGCCAACGAGCTGACCGCCGAAGCAAACTTCGGTGATCAGGACTTGTTGGCCAGCTTTCCGTTTCCGCATCGATTGGCGCTGACCGTCACGCTGACCGAGCGGACCTTGCGGGTGCGCTCCTCGGTGGCGCCCACCGGGGATCGGCCAGTGCCGCTGTGTTTCGGTTTTCACCCGTATCTCCAGTTGCCGGGTGTGAGGCGCGACCAGTGGATTATCGAGACCCCTGCGATGCGGCACCTCAAGCTCGACGAGCGAGGCCTGCCCACCGGCGAGACGACACTGCAACCCGCCATAACTGAAGCATTGGGCGACAAGGCTTTTGACGACGGATACGACGAGGTCCCCGATGACGCCGTGTTCGCGGTGTCCGGTGGTGACCGTCGGATCGAGGTGCATTTCGAGCAGGGGTATCCGGCGGCGCAGATCTTCGCACCGCTCAGCGAAGACGTCGTGTGCTTCGAGCCGATGGCCGCCCCGACCGATGCGCTGCGCCGCGGCGGTTACCTGTCCGCGCCGCCGGGCGATTGGGGCGTCGCCCAGTTTTCCATCCGTGCCTAGCGCCGGGGTTGCCAGACCACCACTGCGGTGCTCTTGGGCACAACCGCGAGGTCGCGTCGCTGGTTGGCGCGCAACGCCTCGATCTCGGCGGCCATCTCGGCCAGCCGTGACTGTAGCGCCTCG
>NZ_JBATXN010000371.1:0-4479 GCF_049673265.1 Mycobacterium sp.
GTCGGCCGGGGAAGTGCCGCACGTGCAGGGCCTGACCCGGCCCACCTACGCGCTGCGATCCATGCAGGTTCTCGACGACGTCATCCTGGGGCTGCGAAGGCTGCACCAGCCGGTGATCGCCGCGGTCAACGGCGCCGCGATCGGTGGTGGCCTCTGCCTGGCGCTAGCCGCCGATATCCGCGTCGCCGCGAGCGGGGCCTATTTCCGGGCCGCGGGTATCAACAACGGTCTGACGGCCAGCGAGCTGGGTCTTAGCTACTTGCTGCCGCGGGCCATCGGCTCGTCGCGGGCGTTCGAGATCATGCTGACCGGCCGGGACATCGACGCCGAGGAAGCCGAGCGGATCGGGCTGGTATCCCGCCAGGTGCCCGAAGACCGGCTGCTGGAGACCTGCTACGCGATGGCCGAACGGATCACCGCGTTCTCGCGGCCGGGAATCGAGTTGACCAAGCGCACACTGTGGAGTGGACTAGACGCCGCTAGCCTGGAAGGGCACATGCAGGCCGAGGGCCTGGGGCAGCTTTTCGTTCGCCTGCTCACCACGAACTTCGAAGAGGCGGTTGCCGCGCGTGCCGAGAAGCGGCCGCCGGTCTTCACCGACGACAAGTAACAGGAGACGACCTGCGTGATCACGGCTACGGACCTCGAGGTCCGCGCTGGCGCGCGCACGTTGCTCTGTGCTAATCCGGCGGGGGGCCCTGCCACGACGCTGCGGATACAGCCCGGTGATCGCATCGGCCTGGTCGGGCGAAACGGCGCCGGGAAGACCACCACCCTGCGCATCCTTGCGGGGGAGGCCGAGCCGTATGCCGGGACGGTGACACGCAGCGGCGAGATCGGTTACCTGCCGCAGGATCCCAAAGAGGGCGATCTCGACGTCCTGGCCCGCGACCGAGTGCTCTCGGCGCGCGGCTTGGATACCCTACTCACCGATCTGGAAAAGCAGCAGGCGCTGATGGCCGAGGTCGCCGACGACGCTGCCCGCGACCGTGCGATTCGCCGTTACGGCCAACTCGAGGAACGCTTCGCCGCGTTAGGCGGCTACGGAGCCGAAAGCGAGGCCGGCCGAATCTGCGCGAGCCTTGGGTTGCCCGAACGGGTGCTGACTCAGCAGCTGCGCACGCTGTCCGGCGGGCAACGCCGCCGGGTGGAGTTGGCCCGGATTCTGTTCGCCGCGAGTGAAGGAGGAGCCGGGGCTTCAGGTTCCAGCACTACCTTGCTGCTTGACGAGCCGACCAACCACCTCGACGCCGATTCATTGGGCTGGCTGAGGGACTTCCTGCGGAACCACACCGGCGGGCTCGTAGTGATCAGCCACAACATCGATCTGCTGGCCGACGTCGTCAACCGAGTCTGGTTTCTCGACGCGGTACGCGGCGAAGTCGACGTCTACAACATGGGCTGGCAGAAGTATCTCGACGCGCGCGCCACCGACGAGCAGCGGCGCCGTCGGGAACGCACCAACGCCGAACGCAAGGCCACCGCGTTGCGTGCCCAAGCCGCCAAGCTAGGCGCAAAGGCCACCAAAGCTGTTGCAGCGCAGAACATGCTGCGACGTGCCGATCGGATGATGGCCGCGCTCGACGAAGAGCGGGCAGCTGACAAGGTGGCCCGGATCAAGTTTCCCAGCCCGGCCGCCTGCGGACGCACCCCGCTGGTGGCCAGCGGTCTGACCAAGAACTACGGATCGCTGGAAGTGTTCACCGGTGTTGATCTCGCGATCGATCGCGGCTCCCGGGTGGTGGTGCTCGGACTCAACGGCGCGGGCAAGACGACATTGCTGCGGCTGTTGGCCGGTGTCGAGCAGCCCGACGCCGGGGCGTTGGAGCCCGGACACGGTTTGAAAATCGGGTATTTCGCGCAGGAGCACGACACCCTCGACGACACCGCGACGGTGTGGGCGAATATCCGCCACGCCGCGCCCGATTCGGGCGAGCAAGACCTGCGTGGTCTACTCGGCGCCTTCATGTTCAGTGGTAGTCAGCTCGACCAGTCGGCCGGCACGCTGTCCGGCGGTGAGAAGACGCGGCTGGCGCTGGCCGGCCTGGTGGCGTCGACCGCGAATGTGCTGCTGCTCGACGAGCCGACGAACAATCTCGACCCGGCATCGCGCGAGCAGGTGCTCGATGCACTGCGTAGCTACACCGGCGCGGTGGTGCTGGTGACGCACGACCCGGGCGCCGCCGAAGCGCTCGATCCGCAACGTGTCGTGCTGCTTCCCGACGGCACCGAAGATCATTGGTCCGAGGACTACCGGGATCTCATCGAGTTGGCCTGACCGATGGCGCAGGCGATTTCGTCAAATCGCCCCGCCGCCGACGTCGGCTTTCTACGCTGTGTGCGTTGGGGATCCTATTCAGCGGGGAGGCGCCGATGCGGAAGTCGAAGAAAACACGCGCGGAGTTGATGGACGAATTGCGCAGCGCGTATGAGGGCGGAGCCAGCATTCGTAAACTGGTCTCGTCCACTGGCAGGTCCTATGGGTCGGTACACAGCTTGCTGCGAGAATCGGGCACCCCGATGCGAAGCCGCGGTGGGCCCAACCATCGCACCCGGTCCCGGGTCCGGTAGGCCGGAACTTCCGTCGCGTCAACTTACCCCTGGCGTACCGAGCCCTCGACCAGGTCGAGGACGGCGGCCAGCCGCTGTGGGTCTTCACCCGAGGCCACCCGAGCGACCAAGCCGTCGAGTACCAAGTCCAGGTAGCACACCAGTACGTCGCTGGGGATGTCGTTGCGCACGCGGCCGGCCTGCTTCTGTCGACGCAGCCGATCGATCGTGGCGTCCGTCAACTCCGCCGAGCGCTCCGCCCAACCTCGACTGAACGCAGGGTCGTGGCGCAGCTTGCGGGCGATCTCCAATCGCGTGGCGAGCCAGTCGAACTGGTCGGGTGCGGTGAGCATGTCCCGCATGACCTGGATGAGACCCTCGCGCGACGCGACCGCGGCCATCCGTTCGGCGTCCTCGCGGGCCAGCTCGAAGAACAACGTGTCCTTGTCGCGGAAATGGTGGAAGATCGCACCCCGCGACAAGCCGATGGCTTGTTCCAGGCGGCGCACCGTCGCCTGCTCATAGCCATACTCGGCGAAACAGCGACGGGCACCGTCGAGGATCTGACGGCGACGGGCCGCCAGATGGTCCTGGCTGACCTTGGGCACAAGCGTTCCGCTAGTTCGATCTCAGCATGTTGCGCAGCACGTATTGCAGGATGCCGCCGTTGCGGTAGTAGTCGGCTTCACCCGGCGTGTCGATCCGTACCACAGCGTCGAACTCCACCGCCTCCTTGCCATCCCCAGCGGCCTTGACATGCACGGTCTTTGGCGTTTTGCCGTCGTTGAGCGCCTCGATGCCGGTGATGTCGAATACCTCGGTGCCGTCGAGACCCAACGATTCGGCGGTCTTGCCCTCGGGGAATTGCAGCGGGATCACGCCCATGCCGATCAGGTTGGACCGGTGGATGCGCTCAAACGACTCGGCGATCACCGCCCGCACACCCAGCAGCCGGGTGCCCTTGGCCGCCCAGTCGCGCGACGAGCCCGAACCGTATTCCTTGCCGCCCAGCACAACCAGCGGAATATCTTGAGCCGCATAGTTTTGCGCAGCGTCGTAGATAAACGCCTGCGGCGCGTCGGGCTGGGTGAAGTCGCGCGTGTACCCACCCGAGACGTCGTCGAGCAGCATGTTGCGCAGCCGGATGTTGGCGAACGTGCCGCGGATCATCACCTCGTGGTTGCCGCGCCGCGACCCAAAGGAGTTGTAGTCCTTACGCTCGACGCCATGCTCGTCGAGGTACTGCGCCGCCGGGGTGCCCGGCTTGATGCTGCCCGCCGGCGAGATGTGGTCGGTGGTCACCGAGTCGCCGAGCAGCGCCAGCACCCGCGCGCCGCTGATGTCGCTGACCGGTTCCGGGTCGGCGGGCATCCCATCGAAATACGGCGGCTTGCGCACATAGGTCGAATCGGCGTCCCAGTCAAAGGTGTTGCCGCTGGGGGTGGGCAGGTTGCGCCACCGCTCGTCGCCCTTGAACACATCGGCATAGTTCGTGATGAACATCTCTTGGTTGATCGCCGTCGCGATGGTGTCCGAGACGTCTTTCTGCGACGGCCAGATGTCACGCAAAAAGACGTCCGTGCCTTCATCGTCCTTGCCCAGCGGCTGCGACTCGAAATCGAAGTCCATCGAGCCGGCCAGCGCATAGGCGACCACCAGCGGCGGCGAAGCCAGGTAGTTCATCTTCACGTCCGGGTTGATCCGGCCCTCGAAATTGCGGTTGCCGGACAGCACCGCCGCCACCGATAGGTCGTTGTCGTTGACCGCCTTCGAGATCTCGTCGGGCAGCGGTCCGGAGTTGCCGATGCAGGTGGTGCATCCGTAGCCGACAAGGTAGAAACCGAGCTTCTCCAAATACGGCCACACCCCGGCCTTTTCGTAGTAGTCGCTGACGACTTGTGAGCCCGGCGCCATCGTGGTCTTCACCCA
>NZ_JBATXN010000372.1:0-10034 GCF_049673265.1 Mycobacterium sp.
GCAGAAGTGTGGGCGATCGACGGCGATGGCTGCTTTCAGATGACCAACCAGGAACTGGCTACCTGCGCGATCGAGGGCGCCCCGATCAAGGTCGCGCTGATCAACAACGGCAACCTGGGCATGGTGCGGCAATGGCAGTCGCTGTTCTATCAAGAGCGCTATTCCCAGACCGACCTGGCCACCCACTCGCACCGCATCCCGGACTTCGTCAAGTTGGCCGAAGCGATGGGCTGCGTCGGATTGCGTTGCGAGCGTGCAGAAGACGTCGTCGACGTCATCAACCAAGCACGGGCGATCAATGACCGGCCGGTGGTCATCGACTTCATAGTCGGCGCCGACGCGCAGGTGTGGCCGATGGTGGCCGCCGGAACCAGCAACGACGAAATCCAGGCCGCCCACGGCATTCGCCCGCTCTTCGACGACGAAGGCAACGAGGGGCACGCGTGATGAGCGCGACCGGAGCGACGAAGACGCACACGCTGTCGGTGCTGGTCGAAGACAAACCCGGTGTGCTGGCCCGGGTGGCTGCACTGTTCTCCCGCCGTGGCTTCAACATCGAATCGCTTGCAGTGGGGGCCACCGAGCAAAAGGACATGTCCCGGATGACGATCGTCGTCTCGGCCGAGGAGACACCGCTCGAGCAGATCACCAAGCAGCTCAACAAGCTCGTCAACGTCATCAAGATCGTGGAGCAGGATGACCACAATTCGGTGGCCCGAGAGTTGGCGCTGATCAAGGTACGCGCCGACGCTGGCACCCGCAGCCAAGTTATCGAGGCGGTTAACTTGTTTCGCGCCAAGGTGATTGACGTGTCGCCGGAGTCGTTGACCATCGAAGCCACCGGTGACCATGGCAAGTTAGAGGCGCTGCTGCGAGTGCTGGAGCCCTTCGGCGTGCGCGAGATCGTCCAATCCGGCCTGGTATCGCTGTCCCGCGGGCCACGCGGCATCGGTACTGCCAAATAACTCAACGAATAGAAGGAAATACACCGTGACACTAGAGATGTTCTACGACGACGACGCGGACCTGTCGATCATCCAGGGCCGCAAGGTCGGCGTCATCGGGTACGGCAGCCAAGGGCACGCGCACTCGCTGAGCCTGCGCGATTCCGGGGTCCAGGTGCGCGTCGGGCTCAAGGAAGGCTCGAAGTCCCGCGCCAAGGTGGAGGAGCAGGGTCTCGATGTTGGCACACCGGCCGAGGTGGCCAAGTGGGCCGACGTCATCATGCTGCTGGCTCCCGACACCGCCCAGGCGGACATCTTCAAAAACGACATCGAGCCCAACCTGAAGCCCGGCGATGCACTGTTCTTCGGCCACGGCCTCAACATCCACTTCGACTTGATCAAGCCGCCCGCCGAGGTGACCGTGGCGATGGTCGCCCCGAAAGGCCCGGGGCACTTGGTTCGTCGCCAGTTTGTCGACGGCAAAGGTGTGCCGTGTTTGATCGCCGTCGACCAAGACCCGGACGGTAAAGGCGAGGCGCTGGCGCTGTCCTACGCCAAAGGCATCGGCGGCACCCGCGCCGGCGTGATCAAAACCACCTTCAAAGACGAGACCGAAACCGACCTATTCGGCGAACAGGCCGTACTGTGCGGCGGCACCGAGGAATTGGTGAAAACCGGTTTCGACGTCATGGTCGAGGCGGGCTACCCGCCGGAGATGGCGTACTTCGAGGTGCTGCACGAACTCAAGCTCATCGTCGACCTGATGTACGAGGGCGGCATCGCCCGGATGAACTACTCGGTGTCCGACACGGCTGAGTTCGGCGGATACCTGTCGGGTCCGCGCGTCATCGACGCCGACACCAAGGAGCGGATGCGCAGCATCCTGCGCGACATTCAGGACGGCAGCTTCGTCAAGAAGCTGGTGGCCAACGTCGACGGCGGCAACAAGCAGCTCGAGCAGTTGCGCAAAGAAAACGCCGAGCATCCCATCGAGGTCGTCGGCAAGAAGCTGCGTGATCTGATGAGCTGGGTTGACCGCCCGATCACCGAAACGGCGTAACTTTTCGGTCGCTGCGAGATCGACGCTGGCGCTGACCGCTTCGGCGAGTCGTCGCGCTAACGTCGATGTCGGATTAAGGCGGGTCTACTCGCACGCCCAACACCGGTTGCCGGATCTCACCGTTGCTGAACTCGGGGCACCACGGTCGGTGGCCCTGGTCGTCGGGCCAGACCAGCTGTAGCGCCTTCAGCTCACTGCCATAGAAGGCGACCGCCACGTTCATGCGCGCATCGGGATGCTGCACCTGAACAACGTCAACCAGGACCTCGCCGCCTACTAATATCCGCTCGCCCGGAATTGGCCTTCCCCCGTCCAGCAGATACTCGGCGACGCTGTTGAGAATCCGAGCCGCCCGCTGCGGTGACAGGCCTGTCACCAAGAGCTCGGGCAGGCCGCGCTTATGCAAACCGACCGTATAGGCATACGGCGTGCGGTCGCTCTCCACGAATTGCACCACCCAGCCCTGCTTCTGCACCTCCTCATGTATGAGCTCCAACCACTCCAGCACGGTGGCGTCCGGGTGATCGCACATCCAGCACATGGGTGTTTCTCCTTCCGTCGTCATGCTTGCCGACAGAATCCACCTGGACACCGACACGAAAGGGTGCGCAATCCGGCTACAGCCGCCACGTTGCACATGGCGGCGACCCGCTACGCCCGGCTTCGCCGCGCTTGCGGTCGCCGCATAGGCTGGCCGGGTGAGCCTGCCTGTCGTTCTGATCGCTGACAAACTTGCCGAATCAACCGTCGCCGCGCTGGGCGACGAAATCGAAGTCCGCTGGGTTGACGGCCCGGACCGGGAAAAACTGCTTGCGGCGGTGCCGGAAGCCGACGCGCTGCTGGTGCGCTCGGCCACGACGGTCGACGCCGAAGTGTTGGCCGCCGCGCCCAAGCTGAAGATTGTCGCCCGCGCCGGCGTGGGGCTGGACAACGTCGACGTCGAGACGGCCACCGAGCGCGGTGTGCTGGTTGTCAACGCCCCGACGTCCAACATTCACAGCGCCGCCGAGCATGCGTTGGCGCTGCTGTTGTCGGCCGCGCGCCAGATCCCTGCGGCCGATGCGACGCTGCGCGAGCACACCTGGAAGCGCTCGTCGTTCTCGGGCACCGAAATCTTCGGCAAGACCGTCGGGGTAGTCGGGCTGGGTCGTATCGGGCAGCTGGTGGCGCAGCGGCTGGCAGCTTTCGAGACCCACATCGTGGCCTACGACCCGTATGTGTCGCCGGCACGCGCGGCCCAGCTGGGTATTGAGTTGCTTCCGCTCGACGAGCTGCTGACCCGTGCCGACTTCATCTCGGTGCATCTGCCCAAAACACCTGAGACAGCGGGCCTGATCGATAAGGACGCGCTGGCTAAAACCAAGCCCGGGGTAGTCATCGTCAACGCCGCGCGCGGCGGGCTGATCGACGAGGCTGCGTTGGCCGACGCCGTCACTAGCGGACATGTTCGGGCCGCGGGCATCGACGTGTTCTCCAGCGAGCCGTGCACCGACAGCCCGCTTTTCGACCTGCCGCAAGTGGTGGTCACCCCACACCTGGGCGCTTCGACCGAGGAGGCTCAGGACCGGGCGGGCACCGACGTGGCCGCCAGCGTGAAGTTGGCGCTGGCCGGCGAGTTCGTTCCCGACGCCGTCAATGTCGGCGCCGGGGTCGTCAGCGACGAGGTGTCGCCCTGGCTGGACCTGGTGCGCAAGCTCGGTGTGCTGGTGGGTGCGCTTTCCGAGGAGCTGCCGGTGTCGTTGTCGGTACAGGTACGCGGCGAGCTTGCATCCGAAGATGTTGAGGTACTACGCCTTTCGGTGCTGCGCGGGCTGTTTTCCGCGGTTGTCGAAGATCAGGTGACGTTCGTCAACGCCCCGGCGATCGCTGAAGAACGCGGCGTGGCAGCCGATCTCAGCACGGCCAGCGAAAGTCCGAACCACCGCAGCGTTGTCGATGTGAGGGCGGTGGCTTCCGACGGTTCGGTCGTCAACGTCGCCGGCACGCTGTCCGGCCCGCAGCTGGTGGAAAAGATCGTGCAGATCAACGGTCGCAACTTCGACCTGCGCGCACAGGGCACCAACCTGGTGATCAACTACGCCGACCAGCCTGGGGCATTAGGCAAGATCGGCACCCTGCTCGGCACTGCCGGGGTCAACATCCACGCCGCCCAGTTGTCCGAAGACGCCGAAGGACCGAGCGCGACGATCTTGCTGCGCCTGGATCGCGACGTGCCCGCCGACGTTCGGTCGGCGATCGGCGCCGCCGTCAATGCGAACAAGCTCGAAGTGGTTGACCTCTCGTGAAACGCGCCGGCGACGATGCAGTGGGGGCACCCCCAGCGGCGCAGCGGCGAGGGGGCCGCAGCGATGAGGAGGAGCGGCGCCAATGAAATTGGCAGTGATTCCCGGCGACGGCATCGGGCCGGAGGTCGTCGCTGAAGCGGTCAAGGTGCTCGACGCGGTGTTGCCCGGCGTGGACAAGACCGATTACGACCTGGGCGCGCGGCGATTCCACGCGACAGGTGAAGTACTGCCGGAGACGGCGATTGCCGAACTACGGGCACACGATGCGATTTTGCTTGGGGCTATTGGGGATCCATCTGTGCCCAGCGGCGTGCTCGAACGGGGTCTGCTGCTGCGGCTGCGCTTCGAGCTGGATCATCACGTGAATCTGCGTCCGGCACGGCTGTATCCGGGCGTGCGCAGCCCGCTCGCCGGTAACCCTGACATCGATTTCGTGGTGGTCCGCGAGGGCACCGAAGGTCCATACACCGGCACCGGCGGCGCGATTCGGACCGGCACCGCCCATGAAGTGGCCACCGAAGTCAGTATCAATACCGCGTTCGGTGTCCGCCGCGTCGTGCAAGACGCTTTCGAGCGAGCAACGCAGCGCCGCAAGCATCTAACCCTGGTGCACAAGACGAACGTGCTGACATTCGCCGGATCGCTGTGGTCGCGGACCGTGCAAGAAATCGGCGAGAAGTACCCAGACGTCGAGGTGGCCTATCAGCACGTCGACGCCGCGACCATCCACCTGGTCACGGATCCGGGCCGGTTCGACGTGGTCGTCACCGACAACCTATTCGGCGACATCATCACGGATTTGGCCGCCGCGGTATGCGGAGGCATCGGGTTGGCCGCAAGCGGCAATATCGATGCCACCCGGACCAACCCGTCGATGTTCGAGCCGGTACACGGCAGCGCGCCCGACATCGCGGGTCAGGGGATCGCCGACCCCACTGCCGCGATCATGTCCGTGGCGCTGCTGCTTTCCCACGTCGGCGAAGACGCTGCCGCCGCGCGAGTGGACCGGGCCGTGGCGTCCCATCTGGCCAGTCGCCCGACCGAACAGCTATCCACCGCCGAAGTCGGCGAAAGGATAGCGTCCGCGCTCTAGTCTCCAGGCCGGGCGGGAGAACCTTGGCCGGCACAAGCGGGACCGCCAGCAGCGGGAAAAGGCCGCACACCGCGAACGCCGGCGGATAACCATGCGCGGCAATAAGTCCACCGAACACCGGTGGCGCACCGGCGGCCATCAGCCGCTGGTAGGTGTTCTGCAAGCCTAATGCGCGTCCACTCCAGAACGGTCCGGCGTACTCGGTGATCGCGGTGGATTCCAGCCCGTTGTCGAGCACCGCGATAACCGATGCCGCAACCATCAGCGGGACGGCGATCGATGAGCGCAGATGATCGGCCACCGCCAACCCGGCCAGCACCAGCACACCTGCGACTGCCATCATGCGCACCGGACGTAACCGCGAGCCCACCCGATCCGACCATCGACCAACCACGATTCGGCCCACGGCCCCGAGCAGCTGGGAAAGCGTAACCAGGACGCCCGCCGAGGCGATCGACCAACGGTAGTTCGAGATCAGCCAGATCAGCATGAACGTCACGGTCATCGTTTGCGGCACCATCAGCAGCGCAGAGACGGCGTGAATCCGGCGCAGCACCCGCGATCCGCGGTAGGGATTGGCCAGCTCCCGATCGGTGGCCTCGTCCCATTCCTTGCGAGGCGGCTCGATGACCGCGACGAGGCTGGCCAGCGCCGATGCCGCACAAAGCACGGCCGGAACTATCAGGGCCGCTGTCGCCGATCGGCTGTGCTCAGCGATCTTGGGAATGACCAACGCGCCCAACGCGATTCCCAGCGGCTGCGCGGTCTGGCGAACACCCATCGCCAAACCGCGTTGCTCGGGCGGAAACCACCCGGAGACCAGCCGGCCGCCGGCCGAGTTGCAACTGGCGGCCGCCATCCCGCCGGCGAACAGCAGCGCGGCGAACGACACCATCGAGTGCACCGTCGTCGCCGCGTAGGCGGCTGCTGCGGTCAGTGCCGAGCCGACCGTCAACACGATGCGCTCGCCCACCCGGTCGAGGACATAGCCCCACAGAATCAGCGTGGCCACCATGCCGAAGCTCGGCATCGACGACAGCAACCCCGCCTCGGCCAGCGGCGTGCCCAGATCGTCCTCCAGGGCGGGAATCAGAAACGCGACGCCGTTGATGAAGACGAACGCGCTTGCCGTCACCACCAGCGAAACCACCACGATCGACCAGCGTCGGCCCGCGCTGAGTGTGACCGTGCCGGTCGGCTCGGTTTGATTGCAGGACTTCTCACCGGGCCGTGCCGGCCCGGCATCGTCGTCCGGCTGCGTCGGCATTAATCAATGCTCGCACAGCGATGTGGATGCGATGGCGATAGCGACAACCAGCCCGGCTGCGCAGGTTGCGCGAACCTTTCACTAGGCTCAGGCAAATGCGCCTCGGCCGAATTGCCAGTCCTGACGGCGTCGCGTTCGTCAGCATCGACGGCGACCCGAATGAGTCCGGCGGGATGGTGGCCCGGGAGATCGCCGAGCATCCGTTCGGCAACCCGACGTTCACCGGCCGCACTTGGCCGTTGGCCGACACGCGACTGCTGGCCCCGATGCTGGCGAGCAAGGTGGTCTGCATCGGCAAGAACTATGCCGAGCACATCGCCGAGATGGGCGGTGAAGCGTCGGCCGATCCGGTGATCTTTCTCAAGCCCAATACCGCAATCATCGGGCCCAATGTGCCGATCCGATTGCCGGCTGACGCATCGCCCGTGCATTTCGAGGGAGAACTAGCAGCGGTCATCAGTCGACCCTGCAAGGACGTCACGGCGGCGCGCGCTGCCGAGAGCATCCTGGGATACACCATCGCCAACGACGTGTCGGCACGCGACCAACAGCGCGCCGATGGCCAGTGGACACGGGCGAAGGGCCACGACACGTTCTGCCCCGTCGGGCCGTGGATCGTCAGCGACGTCGATCCGTCCGACCTCGAATTGCGCACCGAGGTCAACGGCGTAGTCAAACAAGACAGTCGTACCTCATTGATGATCCACGGTATCGCCGCGATCGTGGAATGGGTTTCGGCGGTAATGACGTTGCTGCCCGGTGATCTCATTCTCACCGGCACGCCAGCCGGCGTCGGGCCCATCGACGACGGCGACACGGTAAGCATCACCATCGCGGGAATCGGAACGTTGACCAATCCCGTTGTCCGCAAGGGAAAGTCGTGAACCAAGCAACCGGCGTGCGGGTGCGGTTCTGCCCGTCGCCAACCGGTGTTCCGCATGTCGGCTTGATTCGTACCGCGCTGTTCAACTGGGCCTACGCTCGACACACCGGGGGCACCTTTGTGTTCCGCGTCGAGGACACCGACCCCGAACGCGACAGCGAGGAAAGCTATCTGGCGTTGTTGGATGCGCTGCGCTGGCTCGGGCTGAATTGGGACGAGGGCCCCGAGGTGGGCGGGGGCTACGGTCCTTACCGGCAGTCGCAGCGCAGCGACATTTACCGCGACGTGGTGGCTCAGCTGCTCGCCTCGGGCCAGGCTTACGAAGCGTTCTCCACGCCTGCCGAAGTCGAGGCGCGCCATCTGGCCGCCGGCCGCAGTCCGAAGCTGGGCTACGACAACTTCGACCGTGATCTGACGCAGCAGCAGCGAGCGGCGTATCTGGCCGATGGCCGTAAACCGGTGGTGCGGTTGCGGATGCCCGATGAAGATCTGGGCTGGGACGATCTGGTCCGCGGACCGACTGCGTTCGCGGCGGGTGTCGTGCCCGATTTCGCGTTGACCCGCGCAACCGGTGATCCGTTGTACACCTTGGTCAACCCGGTCGACGATGCCCTGATGAAGATCACCCACGTGTTGCGCGGCGAGGATCTGTTGCCGTCAACGCCACGGCAGATCGCGCTGTATCATGCGCTGACCAGCATTGGGATTGCCGATCGGGTTCCGGAATTCGCCCACTTGCCAACGGTGTTGGGCGAAGGCACAAGGAAACTGTCGAAACGTGACCCGCAGTCGAATCTGTTCGCCCACCGGGACCGCGGTTTCATACCCGAGGGGCTGCTGAATTACCTTGCGCTGCTGGGCTGGTCGATCGCGGCGGACCGTGACGTGTTCAGCCTCGAGGAAATGGTGGCCGCTTTCGATGTTGTCGACGTCAACGCCAACCCAGCGCGGTTCGACCAGAAAAAGGCTGACGCGATCAACGCCGAGCACATCCGACGGCTTGACGTTGACGATTTCACCCGCAGACTGCGCGACTACTTCACAACGCACGGGCAGCACACCGGGCTGGACGATGCACGATTCGCGGTGGCCGCCGGCCTGGTGCAAACGCGCATCGTCGTGCTGAGTGATGCCTGGGAGCTGCTGAAGTTTTTCAACGACGACGAGTACACGATCGACCCCAAGGCCGCGGGCAAGGAATTAAGTAGCGACGCCGGCCCGGTTCTCGACGCCGCGGTGACAGCGCTGGATGAGCTGGCGAATTGGACGGTGGCCGATATCGAGGCCGCCCTCAAGGGCGCGTTGATCGAGGCGCTTGGGCTCAAACCGCGCAAGGCTTTCGGCCCGATCCGGGTGGCAATCACCGGATCGTTAGTCAGCCCGCCGCTGTTTGAATCGATGGAGTTGCTTGGCCGCGAGCGCAGTCTGCAGCGTGTGCGGGAAGCTCGCGATCAGGTTGGGCGCCCGGCGACAATGCCGGCCGCGTCGCGGCCGGAGGAGGAGCCGGGCGAGAGTGCCGAGGTGTGAGAAGCGACCGAATTGTTTGGTAGTCTGCACGTCGGCCCTTGGGCAGCTGGCAGCAGCGGCAGCATGACCATCACATCGTCTGCGGGATGCCTTTGACCAGCTGTTTTAGGCAGCCAATGGGGTATGGTGTAATTGGCAACACAGCTGATTCTGGTTCAGCCATTCTAGGTTCGAGTCCTGGTACCCCAGCAAATTCTTTCCAGCGCTAAGCAATTAGGTGGGCGTATGCCGGTGAGCTATGCTGGCACTCCGGATCGTCTCTGGATCGGTTCTGGCCCCGTCGTCTAGCGGCCTAGGACGCCGCCCTCTCACGGCGGTAGCGTGGGTTCGAATCCCATCGGGGCTACAAACGAAATTTACTGGCCGGTCTCCACGACGGCCGGTGCCGTCGATCCGCCCACCGGCATGGCCGGCAAGCCCAACTTGCGGTGATCCCAGGAACGCGAGCGACGGGCCACGATGCGTACACAGACCCGCTTGTTCATCATCTGCTCGACGAACGGCTTCATCTCGTCGGTGTAGGGACCGGTGTAGCGCTCGAACACGCTGACCCCAACCCGGTGCGCGACGTCGGGATCGTCGATGATCTCGGCGACTCCTTCGAAGGACACTCCACGCAAGGTGTCATAGGTGTCGCCGTCCTCGATCAAAAAACTCACCCGCGGGTCTCGTGTGAGGTTGACCGCCTTCTGCGACTTGGCCTTCGTTTCTAGCCAGATTTCGCCGTCAACCACGGCGTACCACATCGCGGTCAAGTGCGGTTGCCCGTCGGAGCTGATGGTGACCAGCGTCCCGGTGCGGCTTTTGACGACAAAATCGGCGATCTCGTCTTCGGACATGACGATGCTCGCGCGCTGATTGGTTCCCATCAGTGCACCGCCCCGACGGGAACGGCGGCTTTGGCAGTCGGGCCATTTTGGGCTGGTGAGCAGCGTGGCCCGGGGGGTTTTGTCGGTGTCGTTGCATAGGGTGCGG
>NZ_JBATXN010000373.1:0-5151 GCF_049673265.1 Mycobacterium sp.
CTCGTCATCGACGAGTCGCACGTGACGGTCCCGCAGATCGGCGGCATGTACGAGGGCGACATGTCCCGCAAGCGCAACCTGGTCGAATACGGTTTCCGGCTGCCGTCCGCGGTCGACAACCGGCCACTGACCTGGGAAGAGTTCGCCGACCGGATCGGGCAGACCGTGTACCTGTCGGCAACGCCGGGCCCATACGAACTCAGCCAGACCGCTGGCGAGTTCGTCGAGCAGGTGATCCGGCCCACCGGCCTGGTCGACCCGAAGGTCGTCGTCAAGCCCACGAAGGGCCAGATCGACGACCTGATCGGTGAGATCCGCAAACGCACCAAGGCCGATGAGCGCGTGTTGGTGACGACGCTGACCAAGAAAATGGCCGAAGACCTCACCGATTACCTCTTGGAAATGGGTATCCGGGTGCGCTACCTGCATTCCGAGGTCGACACGCTGCGGCGGGTGGAACTGCTGCGCCAGCTGCGGCTGGGGGACTACGACGTGCTGGTCGGCATCAACCTGTTGCGTGAGGGCCTCGACCTGCCGGAGGTATCGCTGGTGGCGATCCTCGACGCGGATAAGGAAGGCTTCCTGCGGTCCGCGCGCAGCCTGATCCAGACCATCGGCCGCGCCGCGCGCAACGTGTCGGGTGAAGTGCACATGTACGCGGACAAGATGACCGACTCGATGAGAGAGGCCATCGACGAGACCGAACGCCGGAGAGCAAAGCAGGTCGCCTTCAACGAGGCGAATGGCATCGATCCGCAACCGCTGCGCAAGAAGATCGCCGACATCCTCGACCAGGTGTACCGCGAGGCGGATGATACCGATGCCGTCGAGATCGGCGGATCCGGACGCAACGCGTCGCGCGGTCGGCGAGCCCAGGGCGCGCCCGGCCGGGTTGTCAGCGCCGGCGTGTTCGAGGGTCGTGACACCGCCAGCATGCCCCGGGCCGAATTGGCCGACCTGATCAAAGACCTCACGGAGCAGATGATGGCTGCGGCGCGGGACTTGCAATTCGAGCTGGCCGCCCGGTTCCGCGACGAGATCGCCGACTTGAAGAAAGAACTGCGCGGAATGGATGCGGCCGGGCTGAAGTGATCGGCGCCGACGCGACGAGGACCACCGACACCGCCGGCAGTTGGCGGGTGCTGCTGGGCCCCCGGTACCTTGGCACCTCGACGCTGCTTGCCGGTGGTGTCGCGCTCTATGCCATCAACGAGTTCCTGACCATCAGCCTGTTGCCGAGCACCGTCGCAGACATCGGCGGCGAGCGACTCTTTGCCTGGGTGACAACGTTGTACCTGGTCGGCTCGGTGGTGGCGGCCGCTGCGGTCAGCGCGGCGCTGCTACGACTCGGGGCGCGTGCGTCATATCTGTTGGGATTGGCCGTCTTCGGGATCGGCAGCGTGGTGTGCGCGGCGGCATCCAACATGGAGATTCTGTTGGCCGGCCGCGCCTTGCAGGGTGCGGCCGGCGGTCTTTTAGCTGGGCTGGGCTATGCGGTGATCAGCACCGCACTGCCGCACGTGTTATGGACTCGGGCTTCGGCATTGGTATCGGCGATGTGGGGTGTCGCAACGATTGTCGGGCCGGCGACGGGTGGCTTTTTTGCGCAGTTCGGCCTGTGGCGTTGGGCATTCGGTGCGGTGGCGATGCTGACCGTGGCGATGGCCGCGCTGGTTCCGCTGGTCTTGCCCGCCGGTCGCAGCGGCGCAGCCGGTGCTGCGCCATTGAGAATCCCGGTGTGGTCGCTGCTGCTGTTGGGCGCCGCGGCGCTGACGGCCAGCGTTGCGCAGGTGCCGCATGACAGTGTCGCGACGGCCGGGCTGCTTGCGACCAGCGTGCTCTTGGTGGCCGTGTTTGTGGTGGCCGATCGGCGTGTATCGGTTGCGGTGTTGCCGCCCAGCGTGTTTCGGCCTGGGCCGCTGAAGTGGATCTACCTGACGATGGCGATGCTGATGGCTTCGGCGATGGTCGACATGTACGTGCCGTTGTTCGGGCAACGACTGGCGCATCTGGTTCCGGTGGTTGCGGGCTTTCTGGGCGCCGCGCTGGCAGTGGGCTGGACGGTCAGCGAGATCGTCAGTGCATCGCTGAGCAGCAGTCGCGTCATCGCCCGCGTAGTCGGCGGCGCGCCGCTGATCATGGCCGCGGGCCTCGCGTTAGCCGCGGCCACCCAGGTGGAGAACGCGTCGACCGGCGTTGCCGTGCTGTGGGCGGTGGCGCTGGTAATCACCGGGATCGGCATCGGGGCGGGATGGCCGCACCTATCGGCATGGGCAATGCAATACGTCGACGACGCGAAAGAGGGTGGGTCCGCAGCCGCGGCGATCAACACCGTGCAGCTGATCTCCGGAGCGTTCGGCGCGGGGGTGGCCGGCGTCGTCGTCAACAGCGCGCACGGCGGTGCGGTCGGCGCGCGTTGGTTGTTCGCGGTGTTCGCCGTGCTGGGCGTGGTGGGTGTGCTGGCTTCCTACCAATCCACGCGTCGAAGGGATCGAATTGCCGAGATCACAATCCGGTGATGCCGAACAGGCTGAGCAAGTTGTCGGCGGCGGCGTCCAGCGCGGGTTCAATGCCGAACGGCGTGAACAGGGTGTCAAGGTCGGTGGCGAACATGCCAAAGACGTCGGTAGCGGCGTTAGGGTCGATCGCGGCGACAAGGTCGTAGTACGCGTCGAGATCCGGGTTGATAATGCTGCCGATGCCGTCAGCGACCGGGTCCAACTGCTGGGAAAGCATGGGGTTCAACGTATCCAGAAGGGCCCCGCCGGGAAGGTTGAGGTCGGCGAACGCGTCGGCGTCCGTTGGGTCGCCCGCCGGGAGACCCATGTCGATCAGCGGGTCTAGCTGGGCTGAAAGCGTTGGGTTCAACGTATCCAGAAGGGCCCCGCCGGGAAGGTTGAGGTCGGCGAACGCATCGGCGTCGGAATCAGCGACCGCGGTGCCTGTCGAGAGGAATGCGGCGGCCAGGGTGCCAGCGAAGGCGACGGCCGCGCCGGCAGCGCGGCGGCGCAGTTGCAGGTGACGCTGGTTGCCTGATTTGTTTCTCATGATGCTCCTCTCAGCGTGCTGATTGCGCGCACAAAAAGCCTAGGCGTAGCGACACGGATGGGCAGCAATTTCAACATCGAAACGAAGCAGGTAGCAGGGGTGAGGAAGGTGATGGCGTATCGGGGCCCGGTTCGCAAGCGCTGTCGCCGCCTCACCGATGACAGATATCGTTTCGGCTCGGTCGTCCGGCTCGGCATGCCAATGTCGGCTTCAGCGAACTGATTTGATGACCTGGGTGCGGTGGAATTGCCAGCGCTCGACGATACGGAACCCGACCAACTTCGGCGTCAGGTAGGCCGGCGCGCGTCCAAGCACCTTTCCCGGCGGCAGCGACGTTCCGCTCTGGTGATCCGGGAAGGTGGTGTCATGCGTGGAAATCGTCCACAGCGTGGTGCATTGGTATAGCCGACCGACCACCAGCCATACCGCCACATGTCCGTCCCAGAGGGTGCCGCGTTCGGGTCCACGGTGACCGCGGCCGATGTCGACTAACGGCGCGAAGGCCGCCGGGCGGGTAGCGAGCAGGGCACGGATCGGACCGGGCAGCCAACCCACCGTGTTGTCGACCAGCAAGCAGTCCCCGGGCGCGGCGTGGGCGCTGATGACGTCAGCGACCTGGCTGTAGTCCCAGCCCTCTTTGGCATACGGCTGTCGTTGTGACAGAAGGTAATTCGGGAATGCCGCTGCGACCAGCACTACCAGCACACCGGCAATCCACCGAGGTTTACCGGCGACCGCGACGATGCAGACGGCCAGTATGACGGCCATCGCGGGCGTGGTGAAGAACAGATACCGCGGATAGTAGAACGGTTCGAACGCCGAATAAATCAGGCTGACCGTGGTGGGCGCGACAATCCACGCCGCACACACGATTAGCAGCAGCCGGCTATCGCGGTCCGGTTCCCATCGCCCGGTGAATCGCAACGCGATCGCGGCCACCAGAAGGACCGCCGCCAAGATCGCGAACGGCACGCTGTTGTCGAAAAACTGATGTTGCAGAACGTCGATCGCGTTGTGCCAATTGAGACGGGATAGCCAGGCGACCTGAAATCTCTGGCCATGCGCGAACAACATGAACGGCGTCATCGCCGCCACCGCCACCGCGGTGGTGGCGGCCCACCAGACCACTACGGATTTGCGCCGCCCGACTACCGGCGCCACGACGGCGTAGGTCGGCACCAGCAACACCAGGTAGATGTTGAGCAGGATCGACAGCATCAACGCGACTGCGTAGAGCAGCCACAGCCACCATTTGTGTCGCCGTATCGCGGTGATCAGTAACACGGTCAGCCAGATTGCGGCGATTGCGGTGAAGGCATAGGACCGGGCTTCGACGCCGGCCCACGTCACGCGTGGCAGGATCGCGAAAACGACGCCCGCGCAGACCGCGACAGAGCGCGACGAGAACTGCTTGGTGAAGACTACGACGCCGGCAGCCGCCAGCCCAATCGCCAGACAGCTAGGGACGCGCGACCAAAATTCGGTCGGCGGAAACACAGCGAACCAGCCATGCATCACCAGGTAGTACAGGCCGTGCACGGCGTCGATATGGCTCAGCAGCCGCCACAGCTCAGACAGCGAGCGGCTCGCCGCCGCGGAGATGGTCGCCCCTTCGTCGAACCACAGCGACGGGCGGCTTGCGGCGGCGCCACTGACGACGGCCGCCAGCAACGCGACCGCTAGCGGGTCGAGCAGCCTGCGACGACGCTGAGGACGCGAGTAGCTCGCGGCGACAGCCGCCTTGGGCTCGTCGATTGTTGGGGTGGTCATGATGTGTGTCACTTTAAAGGCTCTGTCGTGAACCTAATTACCCGTCTTGCCTGGTCATAATCCCTACCGCTGCGAGTAATCGCAGTCTGCGAGCTGAACTACGTTGCGGCAACCCAGCCAATTACGCTGCACTTCAGCGGATTTGAGCCGTATTCGATACGTGTCGGTGACCCTGCCGCCGGGATGGGGGTTCCGGAAGCGCGCGCGGCCGGTCGGTTCCCGCCGAACCACCACTGTGTCGGCGTGTCTCAATCCGGCCATCTCCCTCCGGCAAAGCGATACTGTCTTGGGTTGGCGTAGCAACCGACACCTGGGAGGGTAAATGAGCGCCTA
>NZ_JBATXN010000374.1:0-2623 GCF_049673265.1 Mycobacterium sp.
GCTTCGGCCGATCACGATGCCGACGCCCAGCAACCCGACGCACAGCGCAGCCGCCGCGGTGCCCAACCCAACAACCCAAGGCCACCGGCGGCGCCGAATCTGCGCCGGTGCGCCCGCTCCGTCGGCGTCGGCCTGCTGTCCGGTGGTGGCGTGATGCTGCGCCAGACCCCTGACCGTTCTCGCCCACGCCGGGAAGCCGCCGGACGACGCCGAATCATCCGTTGTCGGGGAAGCCTCGGGCAGGTCGTCGGGATAGTCGACGACGGTGAGGTACGCCTCGGGACTGCGATCACCGGTCCAGGCCCCGGCGCTGTAGCTCAGCGCGTCCGCGAACGCACGGCAGCTGTGGAAGCGATCGTGGGGGTTTTTGGCCAGAGCGGTCGCGAGTATGTCGTCGAGGCGCGCGAGGTCGGGCCGCCGATCGCGCAGGCTGGGCGGGGCCGCGGTGAGATGTTGGCTGATAACGGCGACTGGATTGGACTGCTGGAACGGCGGCGTCCCGGTGAGCAGGTAGAACGCCGTAGCGGCAAGCGCATACTGGTCGGCCCGTCCGTCGATCTCGGCGCCCATCAATTGTTCGGGTGCGGCGTAGGCGACCGCTTCACCGGTGAGATCGGGCGCCGAGGCGCCATCAGGGTCGCCGAGCTGACGGGCCAGACCGAAGTCGGCGAGCAGTATTTGTTGTTCACCGTCGGCTGGACTGCTGAACAGAATGTTTGTCGGCTTCACGTTGCGGTGCAGCATGCCCCGGCTGTGCGCGTAGTCAAGCGCGTCGGCGACGGCCGTGATGGTGGCCAGCACCTCGCCCGCAGGCATCCCCGTCGGGAACCGGTTAGCGATGACCTGCGCCGCGCTGGTGCCGTTGACGTAGTCCATGGTGATCCACAGCTGACCGTCTGTCTCGCCGCGATACTCGATTTCGAGAATGTGCGGGTGGTACAGCGTGGTGGCGAGCGGTGTTTCCCGCATGAACCGGTCGTGGAACTCACGGTCTTCGGTGAGCGTCGCAGACAGCACCTTCAAGGCGGTCCACTGCGGTAAGCGCGGATGCTGGGCGAGGTAGACGTCGCCCGTCTCACCGCAGCCAAGTAGTCGAAGGACGCTATATCCAGCGAAGGTCGCGCCGCTGGTCAACGGCATGCCCAGATCCTAACTGCCGCTGACGGTCGACGGCATTTCTAGAACATTTGGTCACCCAAAGTTCAGAAGTTGGTTGAAGGCTTGGTGCCCAGGCCGGTGGCCCGCATACCCAGCGCAAAATTTTGCTGGACGCATGTATAACGACGGCCGCTGACCTTATTCGCGGCTAGATTTTTATGCTTCGCAAGCCCAAGTTTGTCGCCGTGTTGAATTGGTAGCCGCTGACTTGCTGACGAGCCTCACAACGAGGCCCGATTGACGCCCGTAAATTTGCGCAGGTCACGAAGCCCTGCAGGGCGCGGGCCAGCCCCCGCGGGGCGTCGCTTGTTACTGCGCCGTTACCCAAGGTGAACACTTGTTGCCGAATGGTGAACAGTTGCAAACACCCAGTTTCACCAGCGGCAAGTAGCCGAGCGCGCGTCTATCCTCGTCCACGGGTGTATTGCTGAAATACCCGAGGAGGGAAGCTCAATGTCGTTTGTAACCACACAGCCGGAGGCGTTGTCGGCAGCGGCCGGCAGCCTGCAAGGCATCGGCTCGGCGGTGAACTCGCAAAACGCGGCCGCGGCGGCCCCGACGACGGGTGTTGTTCCGGCTGCAGCCGACGAGGTCTCGGCCCTGACGGCGGCGCAGTTCGTCGCGCACGCTCAGATGTATCAGGCGGTGAGTGCCCAGGCAGCGGCCATTCACGAAATGTTCGTGAATACGCTGGGCACCAGCGCCGGTTCGTATGCGGCCACCGAGGCCGCCAACGCAGCCGCCGCCCTCTAACAGCCGGCAATGAAGTCCGTCCCAATGTGTTGGCAACCGGGTAGCGGGAAAGGGGGGATTCGCCGTGTGTTCCAGGTCGGCGGTTACCTCGGGTAACCGGTCCGGCTATCAGCACGTCCGTTGCAGTCGATCACTACTCAATCAAGGAGACAAGTAAGTGCCTACGCGTTTTATGACCGACCCGCACGAGATGCGGGCGATGGCGGGCCGTTTTGATGTGCACGCCCAAACCGTTGAGGACGAGGCCCGCAAGATGTGGGCATCGAGCCAAAACATCGCCGGAGCCGGTTGGAGTGGTACTGCCCAGATGACGTCTTACGACACCATGGGCCAGATGAACCAGGCCTTCCGCAACATCGTCAACATGCTCCACGGTGTGCGCGACGGACTGATCCGCGACGCCAATAACTACGAAACCCAAGAGCAGGCCAGCCAGCAGATTCTGAGCAGCTAACCCGCTGCAAGCGTAAACTTTTCCAATCAGGAGGATAGATAAATGTCGATTAGCTACCAGTTCGGTGATGTTGACGCCCACGGCGCGCTGATCCGGGCCCAGGCGGCCTCGTTGGAGGCCGAGCACCAGTCCATCGTGCGCGATGTGCTGGCCGCTGGAGACTTCTGGGGCGGTGCGGGCTCGGTGGCCTGCCAGGAGTTCATCACCCAGTTGGGTCGCAACTTCCAGGTGATCTACGAGCAGGCAAACCAGCACGGC
>NZ_JBATXN010000375.1:0-5741 GCF_049673265.1 Mycobacterium sp.
GGGAGCGTCCGAACCTCCGGCTCGGGGAGCGGCTGCCCGGCCGCCGCCGGGGTGGGCGACGCGATCACCTCGGGCCACTGGGCGAGCACCTCGCTGCGCGCGCTGCCGGCGTAGCGGACCATGCCGGAGGTGGCCGCCACGGCCGCGCCGGTGCACAGCACCGCGGCACCCGGATAGGTCGACGAGCCGGCCATCACCCCGGTCACACCCTGGGTGTACTTGTCGTCGTGCGGTCCGGGTATCGGCCAGCGCGCGGCGACGTCGGCAGCATCGAAGCCCAGCAGGTCGGTGTCTGGCAGCTTCAGACCGATGTCGATGAGCCGGACGCGGCCGCAGTCGGCCAGCGCGTGTACCGGTTTCAGGCCGCCGAAGGTGACGGTCAGCGTGGCGTGCACGGCCGGGCCGGTGATCGCACCGGTCGCCGCCTCGATGCCGCTGGGAATGTCAACGGCGACAACCGGAATCGCCTTGGCGGCCTCGAAGACTTCGGCCGCGTCCGGCCGCAGCGGCCCTGAGCCCGAGATACCAACCACACCGTCGATGACTAAATCTGTTGCTGCAGAGATCTTTTCGACGACGCGTCCGCCTGCATTCCGAAACGCCGCCAGCCCCTTCTGGTGGGTTCGTTCTGGTTTGAGCAGTATTGCGTCAGCGGCCACGCCGCGACGGCACACGAAGGTCGCTGCCCACAGCGCGTCGCCGCCGTTGTCGCCCGAGCCGACGACCGCGCACACGCGGCGTCCGGCGACCCCGCCGGTGCGGGCGATCAGCTCGCCGATGATCGCGTTGGCCAGCCCGTAGGCCGCCCGCCTCATCAGCGCGCCGTCGGGCAGGCTGGCCAACAGCGGCGCTTCGGCCTCGCGGATCGCGTCAGCCGAGTAGTAGTGCCGCATCTGGCCCAGATTACGGGTCCGCGAACGCGCGTGACGGCTACTCGGACTTAGCAGGGGGACGGAGCTGCGCCGGATTCACGGGCGGGCGACCTCGTCCGCGCGCCATCGGATAGAACAGCAGACCGATGAAGATCGCCGCGAAGTGCCCGATCGCAGTGAACTTTGGATCGCTGATCACGAGTCCGGTAAAGAGGACGATCAAGACAGCGAGGTAACCCCATCGCCACGGTTTCGCGACGTGATAGCTGAGCACGGCGACCACGCCGACCAAAAAGTAGCTGACCCCGATGTCGCGGGCATGCACCAGCCGTTCCGGGGCCAGGTGATGCTGGATCGCCAGGTAGAGCACGCCTTCGCTGATATAGGTTGCACCGATGTGCGCAGTCAATCCGACGGTAAGCCAACGGATTTGGCCGAGCCACTGCTCCGCCGGAGCAAGGAACAAGGTGAATAGCACAAGGTACGGCGTCCAGTAGCGGCCGTCGATCCAGAGCAGACTTTCAAACAGCACTCTCAGCGGATCAGTTGCCAATTCGTGCAGGTTGGTGGACCCGTGGACCAGCACGGTGTGCAATTCCCGCTGCCCCAGCTGGCGCTGAATGATCGTGGTGACCAGCAGCACGGTCAGCCATACATAAGTCAGCGGGGCGGTGCGGACGAATCGCCACGCTGCGGCCAGCCAGCCCTTGATTCGCGCTTGGACGGATGTGTTCCCCACGGCGTTACCGTATCGGTTGCACAATTACGAAACCGTGCGTATCGTAATTGTGATTTACGAAAGGATTTCGCCTTGAAACGCAGCCGCTATGCCGGCCAACCTTTCACCACCGCCACCGCCGACATTGCCGCAGCGCTTGACCAAGTCAGCGTCCCGACCTTGTTGCTGTCGCTGGTGCACATCACTGGCGATGCCCGTTTCATCCGAGACTTCAAGCCCGCTGGGATCTTTCTCAACGAGGTCCAGGGATTTATGTCCGAGGAGGACAAACAGCGCGCTCGGGTGGAAGCGTTACCGGTGATCGCCGATTACCGCGACCGCGGTTGCCCCGCGCCCGCCCCGCTGCCGCGGGAGCTGATCAAAGAAATGATGGACTGGGCGGTCTGTGAGACCGTGCCGGACGATTATCTGTCGCTGCTCGCCGAAGAAATGGATCTCGACGGCGTCGATCCCCGCCGCCCGACGCCGTTGGACCCTGACCGCGCGGCGGAACTGCCCGTTGTGGTTATCGGCTGCGGTGAGTCAGGAATTCTGGCCGGAATTCGCTTGAAGCAAGCCAACATTCCATTCACCATCGTCGAGAAGAACTCCGGCCCGGGTGGAACCTGGTGGGAGAATACCTACCCTGGGGCGCGCGTCGATGTGGCAAACCACTTCTACTGCTACAGCTTTGAGCCCAGCAACGATTGGACGCACTTTTTCGCCGAACAGCCGGAGCTGCAGAACTACTTCGCAGAAGTGATGGACAAGCACGGTCTCGGTGACCACGTGCGCTGGCAGACCGAGGTTATTGCCGCCGAGTGGGACGACGAGGACGGCATGTGGACGGTCACGGTACGCGAGCCTGACGAGGGGCTCACCACGATGCGGGCGCGTGCCGTCATCACCGCGGTCGGCCAGCTAAACCGGCCCCACCTACCGGAATTCGAGGGCGCCGCGAGCTTTCGCGGGCCGTCGTTTCATTCCGCGGAGTGGGACCACTCGGTTGATTTGACCGGCAAGCGGGTGGCGCTGATCGGTGCCGGTGCCAGCGGCTTTCAGATCGCGCCCGCCATTGCCGACGATGTCGAGCACCTCACCGTCTTTCAGCGCACCGCGCAGTGGATGTTTCCCAACCCTATGTACCACGAATCTGTCGGCGACGGCGTCCGCTGGGCCATGGACCACCTGCCGTATTACGGGCGCTGGTACCGATTCCTGGTGCTTTGGCCCGGCTCCGACAAAGGGCTGGACGCGGCGCGGGTCGACCCGGCCTACCCCGATCAGGACTACGCAGTCAGCGAAATCAATGCTGCCGCGCGGATGATGTTCACCGACTGGATCACCAATCAGGTTGACGGAGACCAGGATCTGCTGGCCAAGGTGCTCCCCGACTATCCCGCCACCGGGAAAAGGACGCTGCAGGACAACGGCACCTGGCTGCGCACGCTGCGCCGCGACGACGTCGATTTGGTGCGCACCCCTATCCAGGGGATCACGCCCGAAGGCGTCGTCACCGCCGACGGCGCCGTGCACGAAGTCGATGTGATCATCTACGCCACCGGGTTTCGGCACACCGACGTGCTATGGCCGATGACCATTACCGGCCGAGACGGTGTCGACCTACACGAGGTGTGGGGCCGGCGACCCAACGCATACCTAGGCATCACCGTTCCGGGGTTTCCCAACTTCTTCCTCGTCTACGGACCGGGCGCCCACCTCGCCCACGGCGGCAGCCTGATCTTCAACTCCGAGTTGCAGATGCGCTACATCAACAGCTGCCTAGCGCATCTCATCGAGGCAAACCTCCACTCGGTTGAACCGACCACCGAGGCCGCCCGCGCCTGGCATCGACGCACTCAGACCGAAATCAAGCAGATGGTGTGGTCGCATCCGGCGGTCAAACACTCCTATTTCAAAAACGCCGACGGCGAAATCCACACCGTCAGCCCGTGGCGGCTCAACGAATACTGGGCCGCGACCCGCGAGCCGGACTGGTCGCAGTTCGTTATCACCAACCGGCCGTGATGAGACATTTGCGTTGCGATGTCTCATGCGTTACCGTGTGATCGCTCTCACAAAAATTTAAGCTGCCGCACAGGCTGGCTTAAGGCTTGCGGCACGTCTACAGGCGGATGGAGGAGCGATGCGCAAGCGACTAATCGCGACCGCTGTCGCCCTCGTTGGCGCAGGCGTTATCGCCGTCACCCCGGGTGCCTCGCACCCGCTGCACGTCTCCGACATCCGGCTGACCGCCGGCGATTCGTTCCAGCCCGCGCTTGATCAGCTTCTGGCCGCTATGCAGCAGGCGGTGACCTACGACTCGTCGCTGCCGTTTGCCACCCCGGACAGTGACGCGATGTTGCTCACTGGTCTGCAGAACACGAACTATGAACTGCTCTCGGCCGGACTCTCAAGGGTCACCGAGCTTTTCAACGGGGTCTTCTTTCAGTCGCCCGAAGCGGTGGCCGGGGACGCCGCCGATTCCCGCCAGTACTTCCAATTCTTCACCCCCGACATCTACTACCACGCGACAGCGGGCCTTGCCCCTGGCGCGACCTACGAGCTCACCGGCATCGTCGGCAAGGGGACCGAAGCGCTAGCCATCGCCACAGAAAAGATCACCGGCTCGACCGCCGTCAGCGAGAGCAGCCTGGAACTCGATCACGGCCTGGTGGTCAATCCCGACGGCACCTTCACCGTCGACATCGGCCCCACGGAGCCAAGCGGCGCAGTCAATTTCATCAATGACACCGACGCCACAACCAATGGTGATGCCTCCCTGCTGATTCGAGATGTGCTGGGCGACTGGGCCCAGGGTCCGGGCAGCATCAGCATCCACTGCGTGGCCGACTGCCCCGCGTTCTTTTCCATACCGGACACCGGAATATTTCCCAGCGGAGACGCGGCCGCGGCCGCTACGCAGATCACCTCGGTCGACTCGTTGTTGACCACGTTGTTCACCGCCTTCGGCAACATTGTTGGCCCTTTCAACCAAGAAAACATGACCCTGGCCCAGGTCGCCGGAATCGAGCTGCCGCCCAACAGCATGAGCCCGTTGGCCTCGGAAACGAGTGTGTTCGCGACCGGTCTACCGAGTGCAGACGTCTCCGGTGGGAATTTCCACCTCGATCCCGGCGAAGCGCTGATCGTGAAAGTGCCCGACGTGCCATCGGCCTACAGCGGGATCGAGTTGATGAACGTCTTCGGCGCGGCACTGCCCTCGACGTTGGCGCAGACCACGTTGAATAACACCACGGCATTCCACGATCCCGACGGATTCACCTACTACGTTGTGAGCGCCACCAACCCGGGCGTGGCGAATTGGCTGGACAGCAACGGCGTTACCAGCGGTGAGATCTTCGCCCGGTTCGAGAACGTGCCCGACGGCACAGACCCGACCGGCCTGCCCGTGACAACCGAGGTGGTTCCGGTCGCCGACGTGGCCAACGACCTGCCCGCCGACACCCCCACGGTCAGCCCCGCACAGTTTGCCGCTGACATGTCAGAGCGCGTGTTGTCCTATGACTACGCCTTGGACGTGTCCCGGGAAAACGCCCAACCCGATTGGGTAACACAAGAATTGATACTCCACGGGTTGCAGGGCGTGATGGGTAGCGACAATTTCGACGCGGTGTTCGGCAGCGAGCCGGTGACCCCGCTGGCGCTGAGGTTGACCCCGGCGTTGTCACCGGACTGGGCCAGCGTCGATCACGACATCATGACCAATCCGGTCGGCAGCCTCGAGGCGATCTTCAACAATCTGCCCTTGGCGAGCAGCGACATCAACCTGCCGATGGACTTGGCGGTTGGCCAGACCGTGCTGTCGCTGTTGTTCCCCCAGCAGCTCGGGTCGTTGCTCAACGACACGCTGTTCGACCCGAACACCGGCATCATCGCCGGCTTCCTCAATGCCCGCGACGACCTGGCGACCGCGGTCCTGACCGCCAACAACGACTTCCCTTCTCAGCTGGGCAGTCTCGCCACGCTGGAGTGGGCGAACATGTCCGAGTTGGTGCAGTCGACCCCGGCTATCGATTTAGCGGACCTTGGCCTGCTGTTCAACCCCGACACCCTGCTCGCGGGTCTATGACACCTCGACAAGCGGCTCGGTAGCGCCGAACGCTGTGTTGAGCCATTCGCTCATCGTC
>NZ_JBATXN010000376.1:0-10667 GCF_049673265.1 Mycobacterium sp.
GCCCTGGTCGGTGTGGGACTGCACGGGCATGTTTTCGACCTCGGCGGCGGCTGTCCAACCGCTGTCCCAGACCGACTTCCAATCCAAGTCGGCGCTACGGGCCAGATCGTGCGGGTCGACCAGCCACTCTGAAAGCATCCGCTGGTAGATCAGATCCGTCTCCGCCGGCTCGTTCGACGCTGGGGGTGCCTCAGCGGGCCAGGCATCATCGATTTCCTGCGGCTCCAACTGAGCTGACGGCTCCGGCACGACCGGCTCGGGTGCGACCTGCTCGGGTGCCACCGGTTCCGCTTCGGCCGACTGATGCCGGGTGAAGCGCACGCGCGAGCCGAAGAACGACGACGTGTTCGAGACCGGTTGAGCTGCAGGGGTTTCCGGAGATTCCGACTCAGGCTCAACTGCCTTTTCCCGTCGGCGCAGCGGTGACTGACGCCGTGCCGGGCGAGCCGGCTGGTCGGGCGGACCCGCGGTGATGCCGCTGGATCCAGGCCGTCGGCGCGGCAACAACGTGACCGGAGATTCGGTCGAATGGGAGCCGTTGCGCTCTGCGGTGTCCGTCAGCTCGGCGAGATCTGGCGTCTCGCCGTAATTCACTGCGGCGGCTGCGGAATCGGCCGCGGGAGAAACAGCCGAAACCTCTGGGGCTATCGTCGCCGTTTCGCGCGGCGCAACGTAGTCGCCGTCCGCAGTGGCCAACAACGATGCCGGCAGATAGACCTCGGCCGTCGTACCCGATCGTGCGCGCTCGGTCGACAGGCCGCGCAGCCGCACGCGGATACCGTGCCGGTCGGCCAGCCGGCCAACCACGAAAAGACCCATATGACGAGCGCTGTCCGGAGTGACCTCGCCCCCGGCACGCAACCGCATGTTGGCGATGCGCCGGTCGCCGTCGGTCATACCCAGCCCGACGTCGAGGATCTCGATCAGAACCGCAGCGTCGCTGCGCTGTGAAGCCGAAACACGTACCGGCGAAGCAGGCGGTGAGTAGCGCAACGCGTTGTCGATCAACTCCGCAAGGAGATGGACGACATCGCCGGCGGCTGCGCCGGTGATCGTGCAGTCGGGCAGCATCGACGTCTCCACCCGGCGGTAGTCCTCAACCTCCGAGGTAGCGGCATTGACGATCGATGACAACGCCACGGCGCTACGTTGGTCTCCCCGCGAGCTCGGCGCCCCCGCCAGCACCAACAGGTTGGCGCCGTTGCGGCGCATCCGGGCGGCCAAATGGTCCAGCCGGAACAGGCTGTCGAGCCGATCGGGGTCTTCTTCGTTGCGCTCCAGCCGGTCGATGAGCGACAGCTGCTGGTCGACCAGTGACCGGTTTCGCCGCGACATGGTCTCGAACATGTCGTTGACCAGCAGCCGCAGGCGGGCCTCGTCACCGGCCAGCAGCAGTGCCTGGGTGTGCAATTCGTCGACCGCGTGCGCGACCTGCCCGATTTCTTCGGTGGTGTGAACCGGCAGCGGCGCGGGCGGCTGTTCGTCACCGGCCCGGACACGGATGATCTCGCGTTCGAGATCCTCGTGAGCGACCTTCAGGGCGCTGTCCCGCAGTACGCGCAGCGGCTGGACCAGTGACCGTGCCACCACCAGCACGATGGCGAGGGCGGCGACGATGGCTGCCAGCACAATGACGGTGTCGCGGATCGCGGCCTCGCGCCGGTTGTGGGCCTGGTCTTCTACCGATTTCGTCACCAACGCGGTGGTGTCCTTGATCACATGCCCGGCGATCGCGTCGGTGGTCTGTATCGAGTGCAGTAGCGCAGGGTTGTTGACGAGCTTGCTGGTCGGATCGGACATGACGGCCATCCGGGTGACCATCTGCTGCTGCAGCGTCTTGGCTTCGGCTGAGCCGACCCCGAGCACTTCAGCCATCCCGAACAGCGTCGACGGCTCGGTACCGGCGAGCGTGATCATCGACGTGCGCAACTCGGGTTCGGGCAGGTCTCCGCCGCGGGTGATCAGCAGCTGCTGCATCATCATTTGGCCGCGGGCCCCGATCGCGCGGCTCAGCCCCTGAGCCGCCGCCCGGATTTGCACGTTGTCGATGCGTACCGATCCGTCGATTGCATTTTCAGCGGTCAAAAGGATCGGCGCGTAGGTGGTGACTCGTTCGCGCAAACCAATGGAGTTCGATGCGACTGCGTTCAGCAACGCCTGCCCGCCGTTCAGCAGGGCGTTGACCCCCGCGCCCACATCGGCGGGAACGTCGGTTTCCGCCAGCCGGGCCTTCAGCTCATGTTTGCGCGCGTCGAAGTTCTTTTTCACGCCCTCGGCGTCGCCTCCGGTGGAACTCGCCAGCAATGCGACATCGAGAGCCGACATGAATTTGGTAATCGCCGGAACCACCTCGGCGCGATCAGCGGCCAACCGGAGGTCGTGCGCCTCAGTCAGTGCGCCCGAGATACGGAATCCCCCGAAAACCATCGCCAGCACTAAAGGCACAGCCACAATGGCGACGACTTTCCACCGCACCGGCCAATTTCGTAGCGACCATGAGGCCGGCCGTTTCACCGATGAGGACTCGGCGCCGTCGAGGTCTGCGGTGTTATTTTTAGTCGGCAGAACCGCCCGCGTCGCACGGGCAAACATGGTCACCGGACTACATCCGTGCTGGCGACCGCTGCGCTGATATGCATGGTTGGCGCGTCGTTCATGAGGCTTCCTGCTGATGACGCCCGCCCCGAGTGACGGCGAGCGGTATACGCCTGGCAATTCGACGAGTATGCCAGCCAGCGGGTACGGAGACCACAATTCTTACTGAACAGACAGAGTTCGTCGACTCGTGCCGGACACCGCGAAGGATAGCCGAGCAAATTGTCTAACGACAACTGTCATGATCGACAGATGTTTCGGCTGCTGTTTTACTCTCCGCGTATAGCGCCTAATACCGGCAATGCAATCCGGACCGCGGCGGCCACCGGAACCGAACTGCATCTCGTCGAGCCGCTTGGCTTCGACCTGTCCGAACCCAAGCTGCGCCGAGCCGGGCTGGACTACCACGACCTAGCCTCGGTCACCGTGCACCCGTCATTGGACGCCGCCTGGAAGGCGCTGTCGCCGAAGCGAGTGTTCGCCTTCACCGCGCATGCGACGTCGTTGTTCACCGATGTGCGGTATCAGGCCGGAGACGTGTTGATGTTCGGCCCCGAGCCGACCGGGCTGGATTCCACGACCCTGGCCGACGTTCACATCACCGACCGCGTCCGCATCCCCATGCTGACGGGACGGCGCTCGCTCAATCTTGCCAACGCTGCCGCAGTCGCCGTCTACGAGGCGTGGCGCCAGCAGGGGTTCGCTGGCGCGGCGCCCGCTGACGATGCAGGACGCGGAGCGTCCTGAGGAGGAGGCGGGCAATTCAACCCTGCCTACCAGGCATTCCAGTGGGTCAGCTGTTCGGGCGGCAACCGCTTGGCCGGCCGGAAATCCGTGCCCTTGGTGTAGGCGATCGGAAACAGGCCACCCTGGCTGTACTTGTCGTAAGGAATGCCAAGCACTTCGGCCGCCTGCTTCTCACCGTCACGAAGCAGATGCAGCGTCGTCCAGCAGGAGCCCAGCCCACGCGAACGCAGGGCAAGGCAGAAACTCCACACAGCCGGGAACAGCGACGCCCAGAATGAGACGCCACCTACCTGGGAGGTTTCCTCCCGGCCCTCGATGCAGGGGATCAATAGCACCGGCGCCTTGTGCATGTGCTCGGCAAGGTAAGTCGCGGAACTTCTCACCGCGCCCATTCGCTCACCGCGGGTATCTCCTTCGGGATATTCAGCTCCCGGCGAGCTGAGATAGCCCCGCGCATTGGCCAGATAAATGTCGCCGATGGCCTTTTTCTTGTCGGCGTCCTCGACGAAAACCCATTGCCAGCCCTGTGAGTTGGAGCCGGTCGGCGCCTGCAGCGCCAATTCCAGGCATTCCATTAGCACTTCGCGGGACACCGGCTTGTCGAAATCGAGGCGCTTGCGAACCGAGCGGGTGGTGGTCAGGACTTCGTCGACAGACAGGTTCAAGGTCATGGTGTGGAGACTACATTCGCTCGCCGAATGTGAAGCTGTTGCGAGTTTTCGCCAGATTTTTGGCAACTGCTTCACGCTCGACGTAAAAGGGTCAGCGAAAATCTCGGGACTTCGACCCGATCGTCAGCGTGAGTTTGGCTAACCGCTCGGCCACGACGGTGATTGCGCCACTGGCGTTTTGGACCTGCCCACGGATCAGCAGCGCCGACGCTGTCTGTGCCAGCTTGCGATGTCGCGCCCATACTCCCGGTGTGCAGAGCACGTTGACCATCCCGGTCTCGTCCTCGATGTTGAGAAACGTCACCCCCTGCGCCGTGCCCGGCCGCTGCCGATGCGTGACTGCCCCGGCGATCAGTACCCGGTCCCCGTCGGGCACCGACAGCAGGGCATCAGCAGGCAGCACACCCATCTCGTCCAGATCCGACCGCAGGAATTGGGTTGGATAGCTGTCCGGGGAAATGCCGGTGGCCCACACGTCGGCGGCGGCCAATTCCAGCTCGCTCATTCCGGGTAATGCCGGGATGTGCGACGACGAGCCCACCCCCGGCAAGCGGTCCGGCCGTTGGGTGGCGGCCGACCCGGCCGCCCACAGCGCCTCGCGCCGGGAGATCCCAAAGCAGCTCAGCGCTCCTGCGGTGGCCAGTGCTTCGGTCTGCGGCACGGAGAGTTGCACCCGGCCCGTCAAGTCCAATAGAGAAGCAAAGGGGCCGTGCGCTTTTCGCTCTTCGACTATCTTCTCGGCCAGGTCATCCCCGATATGACGAACACCGCCAAGCCCCAGCCGCACCTCCATACCGGCGTTTTCCAGAGTGGCGTGCGCCAGACTGGCCACCACACATGGGCCGTGCACCGTCACCCCGTGCCTGCGGGCATCAGCCACCAACGACTGCGGCGAGTAGAAGCCCATCGGCTGTGCGCGCAGCAGCGCCGCGCAGAACGCAGCAGGGTGATGCAGCTTGAACCACGACGAGTAGAACACCAGCGATGCGAAGCTCAGCGCGTGACTCTCCGGAAAGCCGAAATTCGCGAAGGCTTCTAGCTTTTCGTATACCCGGTCGATCAACTCATCGTCGGCGCCGTGCATTCGCCGCATGCCGTCGTAGAACCGGCCGCGCAGCCGTTGCATGCGTTCCGCCGACCGCTTGGATCCCATGGCGCGCCGTAGCTGATCGGCCTCGGCGGCAGAAAAGCCTGCGCAGTCCACCGCAAGCTGCATCAGCTGTTCCTGAAACAACGGCACTCCCAACGTCTTCCGCAATGCCGACTCCATCGACGGATGGTCGTAGACGACGGGGTCGACACCGTTGCGCCGCCGGATGTACGGATGCACCGAGCCGCCTTGAATAGGCCCAGGACGGATCAACGCGACCTCGACCACCAGGTCATAGAACACCCTTGGCCGCAACCGCGGCAGGGTAGCCATCTGCGCGCGGGACTCCACCTGGAACACCCCGACGGAGTCGGCGCGGGCCAGCATTTCGTACACCGCCGATTCGGATAGGTCCAGTTTGGCCAAGTCGACCTTGATGCCTTTGTGCTCGGCCAACAGGTCGATGGCGTAGTGCAGCGCCGAGAGCATACCCAGCCCAAGCAGGTCGAACTTCACCAAGCCGATTGCCGCGCAGTCGTCTTTGTCCCATTGCAATACGCTGCGGTTCTCCATGCGCGCCCATTCCACCGGACAAACATCGGCGATCGGACGATCGCAGATCACCATGCCGCCGGAGTGAATGCCCATGTGTCGCGGCAGATTCTGGATCTGGGTGGCCAGGTCGATCACCTGCTCGGGAATGTCCTCGACATCCGATGGTCGCGCGCCCCAGTGCGCGATCTGCTTGCTCCACGCATCCTGCTGTCCCTGCGAGAAACCCAGCGCGCGGGCCATGTCGCGCACGGCGATTCGCGGGCGGTAGGTGATCACGTTAGCGACCTGAGCGGCGTAGTCACGGCCGTATTTGTCGTAGACGTACTGGATGACCTTTTCGCGTAGATCCGATTCGATGTCGATGTCGATGTCAGGTGGTCCGTCGCGAACCGGCGACAAGAAACGCTCAAACAACAACTCGTTGGCCACCGGATCGACCGCGGTGACGCCGAGGGCATAACACACTGCCGAATTGGCCGCCGATCCCCTGCCCTGACACAGAATGTTGTTCTCCCGGCAGAATCGAGTGATGTCGTACACCACCAGGAAATAGCCTGGAAATGCCAGTTGCGCAATGATTTCCAACTCGTGTTCGATCTGAGCATATGCCTGTCGTGCCTGTGCTCGCGGCCCGTAGCGGCGCTCCGCCCCGGCCATCGCCAGCTCGCGCAACCAGCTGTCCTCGGTAGAGCCGGGCGGTACATCTGGGAACGGCGGAAGCTGTGGGGCGATGAGTGCCAAGCCGAAGGCGCACTGCTCGCCGAGTTCGGCCGCGGCGGTCACCACGTCGGGGCGCTGCGCGAACAGCCGGGCCATCTCCTCACCCGATCGCAGATGGGAACCGCCCAGCGGGGCCAGCCAGCCGGCCGCCTCGTCCAGCGACTGCCTGGCCCGTATCGCGCCCATGGCCATCGCGAGCCGGCGCCTCGACGGCGCGGCGAAATGCGCACCGGTGGTCGCAACACAGCTGAGCCCGAATCGTGTTGCCAACTCCGTTAATTCAGCGTTGACTTCGTCGTCGAGCGGATGCCCGTGGTGAGTCAGCTCGACGCTGACCCTGCTATGCCCGAATCGATCCACCAGATCGCCCAACGCCGCCGCGGCGGCCCCCGGCCCGCCCGCAGCCAGCGCAGAACGGACATGACCCTTACGGCAACCGGTCAGGATGTGCCAGTGACCACCCGCCGCGTCGGTGAGCGCATCGAAGTCGAACCGCAGCTTGCCCTTCTCGCCACCGGCCAGATGCGCCGCGGCCAGCTGCCGCGACAACCGCCGGTAGCCTTCCGGGCCGCGAGCTAACACCAGCAGATGCGGGCCCGACGGATCGGGGTCGTCGGTCCGGGCGGCCGACGCCAGAGAAAGTTCGGCGCCGAACACGGTGCGCATGTCCAATTCCGCGGCCGCTTCCGCGAACCGCACCGCCCCATAAAGGCCGTTGTGGTCGGTCAGCGCGATAGCGCGCAGATCCAGCCGCACCGCCTCCTCGACCAGCTCCTCCGGCGTGCTGGCGCCGTCGAGAAAGCTGAACGCCGAATGCGTGTGCAACTCGGCATACGCGACCGACGAGCGAACCGTCCGGTTATCGTCCGGCGGCTGATACGCCACGCGCTTGCGGGACCACGGAACGTCATCCGGTGGTCCCCACACAGATGGCGTGCCGGACCGGCGCGGCTTCCCGTCGAGCACCCGCTCCATTTCCGCCCAGCTCGGCGGGCCATTGCTCCAACCCACAGCGACAGTGTATCGAATATATGTTCGATAGTTGCAACCCTCGACGCGAATAGGCCATGTTCGAACCATGACCTCGCTTCTCTGGGATCAGCACGCCTGCTTGCCGCTGCGGCGCGATGCCGATATCTCGGCGCTGGTCCGCTACCGTCGCCCTGGCGAAACCTTCGTGTCGGTCAACGTCGGCTACGCGCCCCACCGCCTTGCCGACGTGCTGGATTTCGTCGAAGGCTTCCAGCAGGCGGTCGAAAATCACCCCGCTTTGGTGTTAGCGGAAGCCGGCGACTTCTCGCCCGACGAGATCGCGGTGGCTTTCGACCTTGAGGATTGCGCCCCGCTGGAGGGCGATCTCACGAACGTCGCCCGACTCGCTCAACTTGGTATCCGGACAATGTTGCCGACCTACAACCACGCAAACATTGCCGGCTGCGGTTGCCTCGACGTCCACGACACCGGCCTCACGACGTGGGGGCGGAAGCTGATCTCGGAAATGAACAAAGCCGGAATGGTCCCTGATGGATCGCACTGCAGTCCCCGCACCGGCCTCGACATCTGCGAAATCACAAATCGTCCAGCCGTGTACAGCCACTCCTGTATGCGCAGCATCTGGGACCATCCGCGCAACATCACCGACGAGCAGGCCCGAGCCTGCGCCGCCACCGGCGGCGTCATAGGAGTGACGGGTGTAGGAATCTTCTTGGGCCCCAACACTCCGACGCTCGAGGCAATGACGCGCCACATCGAATACGCCGTCGAACTTGTCGGAATCGGCCACGTGGGAATCAGTACCGACTTCTCGTTCGACAGCGGCGACTTCATCCACGAGCTCGCAGCCAACCCCGGCCTGTTCGACGAAAGCTATACCCGTTGGGGACCGATCCAGTGGATGCCACCAGAGACATTCATCGGCATCGGCCATCACCTCAGTGCACGAGGCTGGGACGACGCCGACGTTGCCGCGGTGATGGGCGCAAACTTTCGACGCGTCGCCGAGCAAACCTGGTTGACGAAGCACGGTGAAGTTCCGTGAATAGTCTTGCCACACAATCGACAGCAGTTGTTAACACGATTTAATCTCGGGGCCACCTGGCCCGCGGATACTCAGGACAAATCTTAGAAGTGGACGGCGGTAACAAGTCGTGGAGCAACTTAATGCGCTCGATGCGGGTTTCCTCATGGCCGAGGATTCGGACCGCAACGTCAGCCTGGCGATCGGCGGAGTCGCGATCATCGACGGTCCCGCACCTAATCACGACATGTTCAAAGACGTTTTTGCAGAGCGTGTCCGGGCGATACCGCGTTGCACGCAATTGTTGCGGACCCAGCCGTTCGATATCGGCGCTCCGCATTGGATCGATGATCCGAACTTCGACCTCAGCAGGCACGTGCGCCGCATAGCGGTTCCGCGGCCCGGCGATGACGGCGAACTGTTTCGGGTTGTCGCTGATGTGTTGGAGCGCCGCCTGGATCGGGATCGCCCGCTGTGGGAATGCTGGGTCATCGAGGGCCTCAAGGGCAATCGCTGGGCGATCTTGATGAAAATCCACCACTGCATGGCCGATGGAATCTCGGCCACCCGCATACTCGCCCGACTCTGCGATGACGTCGACGGCGACGCATTCACCCGACCAGTCGCCGCCAAACGGAGCGCCGCCGCGCACTCACATCTCAAGCCGGTGCCGGATCCCGACCCGCACAGCAACCCGTTGAGCAATCTCTGGCGCGCGACCACCGGCCTCACCGATGCGGCTGCGCGGACGGTGAGCGGGGCCGCCGAACTTGCCGTCGGCCTGCTCCGGCCCAACGCCGACTCCTCGCTGGTAGGGCCGGTCACCGCGATGCGGCGCTATCGCGCGGTGCGTGTTCCCCTTGCCGACATCGAACAGGTATGCCGCAAGTTCGACGTGACCGTCAACGACGTCGCGCTCACCGCGATTACCGAGGGCTTCCGCTCGGTGTTGCTGCACCGCGGCGAGGAGCCACGGCCAGACTCGTTGCGCACGCTGGTGCCGGTGTCGGTGCGTTCGCCCGATGCGCTCGACAAGCCGGGTAACCGCCTTTCGGTCATGCTGCCGTATCTCCCGGTCGAACAGGCTGATCCGATCCAGCAATTGCGGATCGTCCACAGCCGGATGACCCGGGCCAAGCACGGCGGGCAGCGACAGGCAGGCAGGGTGGCCGTCTCGGCGACCAATTATGTCCCGTTCATGTTGTCCTCATGGGTGATTCGGTTACTCACCCGTCTACCGCAACGCGGCATTGTGACGCTGGCAACCAATGTCCCCGGTCCTCGACGCCAGCTGCAGATGATGGGCAGCAAGGTAGCGCGCCTGCTGCCGATTCCCCCCATCGCATTGCGGTTGCGCACCGGTGTTGCGGTGCTGAGCTACGCCGACGATTTGGTGTTCGGCATCACCGCCGATTACAACGCCGGAGCCGACGTCGACGAACTGGCGAATGGCATTGAAACAGCCATTACCCGTTTGGAAATGCTGAGCCAAGACTCGGTCTTGCTGTTCGCCAACAAATCGGTCTGACTACTCTGGCTAGCGGCAAAGTCGCCGGACGCCCGGAAGGTAGGACAGCCGAATTGTCGGTCACCATCGACCCGCGCCGCCATGACGCGGTGCTGTTCGACCTCGACGACCTGGCTACCGACCACCCGCTCGTCACGCAACTGCGCGAGGCCGGTGTGGCCACCGAGGCCGTCGGTCGGCCCGGCCGGTCAGCCGTCATCACGGCGAGCTCGGACGGCGTCTTGGCCGCCCGGGGCGCTGGATTCGCCTTGGTGATCGCCATCGACACCACCGAACGGGCCGACGAGCTGCGCAGCCGCGGGGCCGACGCGGTGATCAGCGATCTGCGCGAGATCGACGTGCGCACCGGTGATCGCCGGATGTCCGAACTGCCCGACGCGCTGCGTGCCCTCGACGCAATGACCCTTCGGCGCCCGGCGGTGTTCTTCGACTTCGACGGCACGCTCTCCGATATCGTCGAGGACCCCGACGCAGCTCGGCTGGTCGATGGCGCGGCCGACGCGCTGACATCTTTGACCGCACAATGTCCGGTCGCAATCCTGAGCGGCCGCGACCTCGCCGACGTACGCACGCGCATCGGCCTGCCCGACATCTGGTAGGCGGGTAGTCACGTTTTTGAGCTGACCGGACCCGACGGCGCACATCACGAAAACGCCGAGGCGGCCGCGAGTATCCCGGTGCTCGAGAAGGCCGCCGCCGAGCTCGCCGACCAAATCGGCGGCATCCCGGGTGTCGTGGTGGAGC
>NZ_JBATXN010000377.1:0-2550 GCF_049673265.1 Mycobacterium sp.
GCGTCAGCCCGGTCCGCAACTCGTCGGCGATCACGATGTCGAGCAGTGTGTCGAACGGCTCGCCCCCGCGGGCGGCGGCGACCTCGCCGACGCTGCGGTCGGTCGCGTCGGCGTTCTGCGGTGCGAAAGTCTCGACGATGATCAACCGCTCCCAGTTCGCCAGGCCGCGCAGCATGCCGGCCTCTTTCGACTGGGCGCCGTCACCCAGCCGGCGACGAACCTCCGGGTCGGCGAGTGCGGCCAACCGCTCGGGCACCGGCAGGTGCATGACGTCGTGCCAACCGGGCAACCCGTCGAGCACGAAGCCGGTGAGGAACGACAGCCGGATCTGCATGGCATGCGGAAGAGTGAGCGCGATTACCCGTCCGCCGTGTTCGGCGGCGAACTCGGAGGCACGCAGCTGCCCCTGATGCCCGGCCGGGTTCGCCGCTGAGACACCAAGCAGGTTCCAGTTGAGCGGGCGGTCGGCCGCTACCGACATATCGGTGAGCAGCGCGACTTCGTCGTCGGAAAAGCCTTGCAAACAGCCGGGAATGATCGCCTCGAGCGTGGTGCCCGGATGGTCGCGGACGCCGCCGGCCAGCGCCAGCAGCTCGTCGCGCGACGCGCTGCGTGACGGGACCGGCTGGCCGGAGCCGTCATTGTGGGTCTGTGACTGCGACGTCGAAAAGCCGAGCGCGCCGTCGGATAACGCCTGATGCAACAGAGCGACCATCCGCTCGATGTGCGCTGCGCTCGCCTGACCGCCGACCGCGTCCTCTCCCATCGCCGCCAGGCGAAGCGCCGAATGCCCAACCAGGAAGCCGGCATTGACGGCGATGCGGCCGTCGAACCGTTTCAGCCAGTCGCCGAACGACGCCCACTGCCAGTCCAGCCCGGCGCGTAACGCGTCGAGCGGCATGCCCTCGACCCGCGCGAGCATTCGAGTGAGGTAGTCCTGCTGGTCGGCCGCCACCGGCGCAAGGGTGAAGCCGCAGTTGCCACCGAAGACCGTGGTAACACCGTGCTGCACTGAAGGACTCGCGGTCGGGTCCCAGAACAGCTGCGCGTCGTAGTGGGTGTGCAGGTCGACGAAGCCGGGTGCCACAGTAAGGCCTTGTACATCAACTGTTTTCGTAGCCAAATCATCGACGTCACCAACCGCTGTGATGCGTCCGTCGCTGATGCCGACATCGCCGTGATACGCGGGCGCGCCTGTGCCGTCAACGATCTCGGCGTCACGGATCAGCAGGTCGAGCATATTGGCCTCCTACGCTGTGGTTAGCCACCCCTCGTCCGGCAGCGGATGGCGGAAGAGTTCCGCAGCGTTGCGGTGGGTGATCCGCGCGGCATCCTCTGCGGAAAGGCCCGCGACGTTGCGCGCCACGACCTCTTGGGTGTCAGGCCAGGTCGAGTCCGCGTGCGGGTAGTCGCTTTCGACCAGAATGCGCTGGGCGCCAATCGCATCCAGTGCTCCGAACGCCGACGGGTCGTCGATCGAGCAGAACCAGAAGTTTCGCCGCAGCACCTCGCTGGGCAGCAAATCACTCTTCCAGGATCCGCCATCGCGGCCCGAAGCAGAATGTGCCAGAACATAATCCGCCCGATCGGCGAGCATTGCCGCCCAGCCCAGCCCAGCCTCGGACATGGCGATATTCAGTCGCGGGAAGCGGACCGGGATGCCCGACCACAGCATGTCGGCGCAGGCCACCAGACCGTTCGCCGGAAACAAGGTCGTGATGGTCTCGAACGGGGTGTCGGGCGCCGGAATCGGCGCCCACTGGGCAGATCCGGTGTGCAGGCATACGACGGTGTCCGTCTCTTCGCAAGCAGCGAAAAACGGGTCCCACGCTCCGCTGTGCAGGCTGGGAATCCCACACTGGGCGGGCAACTCCGGGAAGCTCACCGCCTTGAAACCGCGTGCGGCGTTGCGACGCAACTCTTCGGTTGCCAGCTGCGGGTCGGCCAGCCACGGCAACTGCAGCGGAATGATTCGCTCCGGGAAACTGCCGGCCCACACCTCCAGATGCCAGTCGTTCCAGGCACGCAGCACAGCGAGCCCCAGCTCCGGGTCGTCGCTCTTCCAGAACACCGTCCCGGCGAACCCCGCGATCAGCGACGGGAAGTTCAGCGATGCCCAGATGCCGGCCAGGTCCATGTCAGCGATCCGGGCTTTGATGTCCCAGCAGCCGCGGCGCATCTCGTCGAAGCGTGCCGCCTCCATGGTCCACTCGTCGCGCGGGCGCCCGATCACCGCGTTGAGGCCGATGTTGGGGTAGTCGCGGTCCTCGTAACGCCATACCTGCCGGCCGTCGTCGGTCTCGACGATCCGGGGCGCCCGGTCGCCCAGCGTGGCGGGGAGTCGGCCGTCGAACATATCGGGTGGCTCGATGACGTGGTCGTCGACGGAGATCAGGACGTGCTGCCGCGCACGAGGAGCCGGGTCCGGCAGCAGCGCCATACCTGACGACTATCGTCGGTTTTCGGCGGCTGTCAATGCTATTTATGCAATGAATGCAAAGTTGACGGAGCCGTCAGGGCAACAGCGTGATCGCGCCCTCGGGGCAGTTC
>NZ_JBATXN010000378.1:0-15196 GCF_049673265.1 Mycobacterium sp.
GAAGTTGCACCACCCCAAGGAGTTTACTGGAGCTTTTCACTCGGCAATCCGTGGTGGGAAACGATTCACTACGGTCGCCACCAATCCAGCCTGAACGGACATCAGGCCGTCATGGACTCCGACGGACTAGTTCGCGTGGTGATGTGTGCGCGCGATCCCGGGGTGGCGAATTGGCTTGACACCGCCGGATTCAGCAACGGCGCGATGATTCTGCGCTGCGTCCGTACCAGCACAGCGCCGACGCCGAGCACTCGAGTAGTGGCGTTGGACGAGGTCGCTTCCGTGTTGCCGGCCGACACCGCGAGAATCACCGCCGACGAGCGTGCCTCCGTCCTTGCGCGGCGGCGGCGCGCGGTGCACGAAAGGTTTGCGCTGTGATGTTCTCGGCTGACGAGTTGGAGGACGGCGCCCGCGGGGCGACCGGGCTGGACGACTTCGGGTCGCCCTATTACCGAGAAGGTTTGGAACGCACCGTTGACGCGTTGAACACCGAGGCCGAGCTGTCTGAGATGGGCCGAATCATCCAACAGGCCACGATCAGCAACGCGCTGATCCAGCGCCTCAATGTCGAGGACACCTACTCGCAGCACCCAGAGATCGACGACGAGGTAGTGGGCGGACCGGTTTTTGTCATTGGGCTACCCCGCACGGGGACCACGGCGCTGAGCCAATTGGTGGCTGCTGATCCCCAGTTCCGGTCATTGCGGATGTGGGAATCGCAGGCGCCGACACCACCGCCGGAGGCCGCAACCCAACACACCGATCCGCGCATCGCCCAGGCCGAGGAAGGCCTGCGGATGCTGAACGACATGTTCCCGCTGATGAAGACGCTCTACAACTCCGAGCCGACGGCGCCGACCGAATGCCAGGACCTGATGGGCATGAGTTTTCGCACCTTTCACTTCGACGGCGCTGTCCGGGTCCCGAGTTACCTGGCGTGGCTGATGCAATGCGATATGCGCGAGACCTACCTGTTTCATCGTCGGGTCCTCAAACTGCTGCAGTGGCATTGCCCGCCGACGCTGTGGCATCTCAAGACTCCGGTGCACATGTTCGCCCTCGATGCCCTCGTCGAGGCGTATCCGGACGCGAAATTCCTGTGGAGCCATCGCGATCCCGCCAAAGTCATCGGCTCGGTATGCAGCCTCATTCGGTACGTGCGCAGCTGGAGCAGCGACCGCGACGACCCGAAGGAGCTTGGCGCAGAGCAGCTCGACAGCTGGGCGGAGGCTACTCGTCGGGCGATGGACTTCCGCAAACGGGTTGGTAACGGCCGGTTTTCCGATGTCGCCTTCGCCGACTTGCAGCACGATCCAGTGGGCACGTTGCAGGCGAGTTATGCGTCTTTGGGCTTGCCGTTTGCCGATGCAACCGCGCGTTCCGTCGAGCGGTGGGCCCATCAGCACCAACCCGGGTCACGTGGCGCGCATGACTATGATTTGGCCGATTATGGGCTTACTCCCAAGGGTGTTCGCGAGCGGTTCGCGGACTACCTGCGCGCCTACGACGCGACCGCATGACCGGCCCACGTACTCGGCAGCGAAGCAAACTTGCGCCGAACGCCGATGTGCGGCGCGTAATCGTGGCAGCCGCATCGGAAACACTGCGTGCACAAGGAGTACGGGGACTTAGCGTCGCTGCTGTCCTCGAACGCGCCGCGCTGAGCACCCGTGCGTTCTACCGGCATTTCGAATCGAAGGACGAGGTGGTTGCCGCGGTCTTTCTCGAGATGGCACGTGTTGAAATGCGCAGACTCAGAAGAGCCATGGCGAAGGCCGCCAACCCCGTCGAGGCGGTTGCCGCATGGATCGACGGGCGCCTCGACCTGGCGTTCGACGAGAACATCAAATCCGATCTGCGCCAGCTGTCTTTGGAGGCGCAGTCACAGATGTTCGCCGCTCCTGAGCTGATCCAGCCCGCTTACGAGGAGATGCTCAAGCCGCTCATCGAGCAACTGCACCGCGGACTGAGTCGTGGCTTGTTCCACGACATCGACCCGGTGACCGACGCACAATCCATTCAGGGCGCGGTGTGGGCGAGCACTGAACGGCAATGGGCCGCAGGCGACTGCCAACGCGGGGAGGTCCGCCAACGTGCTCTCCGTTTCTGCTTGCGCGGACTAAAGGTGGCGGACGAAACGATCGCTGATATCGCCGCGCGCGACCGATTGTAGGGAGTGGCAAATGGATCTGGGTTTGGCTGGATCGACAGCAGTCGTCACCGGCGGCAGCAAGGGCATGGGGCTAGCGATCGCTCAAACCCTGGCGACCGAAGGGGCCAGTGTCGCCGTGATGGCCAGAGGCAGGGCGGCTCTTGACGCCGCGGTCGAATCGCTGTCAAGGGCAGGTGCGCCTGACGCCGTCGGGATCAGCGTGGACATGACCGATGCCGCGTCCATCGCCAACGGCTTTTCCGAAGTGTCCGATCGCTGGGGGGAGCTGAACAGCCTGGTTCACACCATCGGCCCGGCCGACGGCTACTTCGAGCAGATGGATGACACCGAATGGGACGCCGCGTTCACGCTTGGCACCATGTCGGGCGTGCGTTCTGTCCGCGCGGCGCTGCCGATGTTGCGCGCCGCAGACTGGGCCCGCATTGTGACGCTGTCTGCGCATTCCATTCAACGGCAGAACCCGCGTATCGTCGCTTACACGGCATCGAAGGCGGCGCTGTCCAGCGTCACCAAGAACCTATCGAAAAGCCTTGCTAAAGAAGGAATCCTGGTCAATTGCGTTTGCCCGGGAACCATTGTCACCGCTAGCTTCACCGAGCAACTCAAGGACATCCTTGCCGCCGACGGTCTCGACGCCACCAACCCGCACGATGTGATGACCTGGATCGACAACAACTTCCATCAGCCATGCGATCTGGGTCGGGCGGGGCTTCCCGAGGAGATTGCCTCGATCACCGCCTACCTGGCCTCTCAGCGCAACGGCTATGTCACCGGCGCAACAGTAAATGTCGACGGAGGCTCGGACTTCATCTAGACCCGATTGCATGGGCCCGCGCCGGAAGAATAGCATTCTCCTGATCCGCGAATTCGCGTCTCAGCCGAGGCGCCGCGGTCGGGCTCGCGACGAAGGGCGCTCGATTGACGGTCAATCAGACACTGAGCGTGCAGACACCGCACGCCGGCGTGGCGGTGCTACAGCTCAACCGACCCGAGCGGCTCAACGCGATCAACGACGTCATGGTCGGCGAGCTCAAGCAGACCTTGGCCGCCTTGGCCGCAGACACATCCGTCTACGCCGTCGTCCTGACCGGCGCAGGCCGCGGGTTCTGCTCCGGCATCGACATGCGCGACTTCGGTCCGGACATACCCGAGGCGACAGCTCCCGCGATCGACCGCATGCGCTTCCAGGAGACGATGGCCGCACTGCCGCAGGCGATTCGCGACCTTCCGCAGCCGGTGATAGCCGCGATTAACGGTCCGTGCGTGGGCGCGGGCTTGGCGCTGTGCCTGGCCGCAGACATCAGAATCTGCTCGACCGCAGCGACATTCGGCAACGCGGCGATACTGCTAGGTCTGTCCGGCGCCGAGATGGGAATGAGCTACTTTTTGCCGCGCATCGTCGGTGCCAGTGCGGCAGCTGACTGGATGCTGACTGGCCGCACGGTCTCAGCCGAGGAAGCCGACCGGCGAGGATTGGTCAGCGAGCTGGTCGAACCCGGCCTGTTATCCGACCGCGCGCTCGAAATAGCCGTGCACATTGCGCAACTCACCCCGCTGGGCGTCCAGCTGACCAAACGGGCGGTACAGGTCAACACCGACGCGGCGGGGCTGGACGCGGCGCTTGAACTTGAGAACCGCAATCAAGTGCTCAGCCACGCCACCGAGGAAGCGGCAGCCCGCAGGCAGACGTGGTCATCGAACACTTAAGTAGCGAAAGGACGACCGGTGGCCTGGGATTTCTCGACCGACCCTGAATGGGCCGCGCAACTCGTCTGGGTCGACGAGTTCGTACGCGCCGAGTGTGAGCCAATCGATCTGATTGTCAAGGAATCTCACGACCTCAACGACCCGGTGCGCCAAGCACTGATTCCCCCGCTGCAGCAGATCGTGAAAGAGCGTGGGTTGTGGGCCACTCACCTAGGTCCGCATCTGGGTGGACCGGGACACGGCCAGGTGCAATTGGCGTTGCTCAACGAGATCCTGGGCCGATCCGAATGTGCGCCGATCGTGTTCGGTTCGCAGGCGCCCGATTCCGGTAACAGCGAAATCTTGGCGCACTACGGCACCCCGGAACTCAAGGCGCGTTATCTTGAGCCGCTGCTGGACAACCGGATCGTGTCGTGCTTCTCGATGACCGAGCCGCAAGGCGGCGCGGACCCGAAAGTGTTCACCACGACCGCGGTCCAGGACGGCGATGATTGGGTCATCAACGGCGAGAAGTGGTTTTCGTCGTTCGCGTCCATCGCCTCGTTCTTGATCGTCATGGCGGTGACGGATCCGGATGCGCCGCCCTACCAACGCCACTCGATGTTCGTCGTGCCCGGTGAAACACCCGGCATCAACGTGTTACGCGACGTCGGTCTCGGTTACCAGCCGCTCGGCGGCGGAGGACGCGAGGGTTACGTGCGGTATGAGAATGTCCGGGTTCCCGCCGACCACATGCTGGGACCACGGGGTGGTGCCTTCGTCGTCGCTCAGACCCGGCTCGGCGGTGGCCGCATTCACCACGCGATGCGTACGGTCGGCCTGGTCCGTCGGATATTCGACATGCTTTGCGAGCGCGCGGTTTCCCGGCACACCCAGGGTGACATGTTGGGCGACAAGCAGCTGGTCCAACAGATGGTGGCCGACTCGTGGATGGAGATCGAAGCGTTCCGGCTGCTGACTTTGCAGACAGCGTGGAAGATCGACCAGCACAACGACTACAAGGCTGTTCGCGCCGATATCTCGGCGGTCAAGGCGATGATGCAGAAGGTGTTGCACGACGTGTCGGCGCGTGCGCTGCAGCTGCACGGATCGCTTGGTGTCACCCACGAGATGCCATTCGTCCAGCACATGGTGGAGTCCTTCGTACTGGGACTGGCCGACGGGCCGACCGAGGTGCACAAAGTGACTTTGGCGCGGCTGTTGCTCAAAGACCACAAGCCCGCACCCGACCTGTTTCCGTCGGAGCACTTGCTGCGGCTACGTGCGGCGGCCGAAGCAAAGTTCGCCGACAAGCTCGCCGGCATTCCGCGCGGCTAACGCAGCCAGCCGATCTCGCGCAGGAACGGCTGCGTGTGGGCGATCCGGCCGGTCATCGATTTGGGATCGCCGGTGCACAGCGTCAGCGCGGTCTGCGTGATGAGTTCGATGTCCTCGGTGTCGGTCTTTGCCAGATCGAGCGTGCCGGCGCCGGGGGTGGCGACCGGATTGGAAGGGGCGGCGGCGTTGACGGCGATGCCATCCGTATAGAGTTCGGCCGCAAGGCTTTTGGTCAGACGATTCAGGGCCGCTTTGACGGTGCCGTAGACCCCGAATCCGGCTGCGCGATCGAACTCGGAGAATGGCGGACCGTCGGGCAGATCGCCGCCGACCGACGTTATGTTGAGGACCCATCCCCGGCCACGTTCACGCATCGCGGGGATGGCCAGTTGAGTGAGGTGCATCGGCGCCAACACGTGCATTTCAATCATCAGACGCATACGCCGTTCTGGGAACTCGTCGAGGGGCCGAAGGAACGTCACGGCGGCGTTGTTGACCAAGATGTCTGGTGCGGTGGCACGTTCAACCATCTCGACGAAGAGTCGCTCTCGCTCCTCGGGCTTCGACAGGTCGGCCTGGATAGCGATCGCCGACCCGCCGGCGGCGGTGATCTCCTCGAGCGTCTGTTGAAGCGAACCCTGATATTTGGGATCGGGTTCCATGGTGCGTCCGGTGATCCCAACCGTGGCGCCTTCGGCGGCCAATCGCTGTGCGATCGCCTTCCCCAACCCGCGACTAGCCCCCGTCACCAGAGCGACCTTGCCGGCACAGGCTGCTGCCACCTGCTGACTCGCCTCCTCGAATACGAAAGTGTCTTCTCGCACGCGGAGAATGCGGTTACCCTCGCAGCGGAAGTATAGGACGTGCCAGCAGCGCCTGACCGGCGATTGACTTGACGGCAAAGCTACGGTTTGTCCAGAGAGGCGATGCTATGGGTCAAACGATGGAGGCCGGGGCGGTAGAGCGCTATCTGGCATGCCTGGCAGCCAACGATTGGGACGGCCTGGCGGCCACCATCGCCGACGAGGACTTGATCCGGGAAGGCCCGTACTGCGACGTCGTCGAAGGCAAGCAACCGTATCTGAAGTTCCTCCAGGGCGTATTCGCGTCGCTGAACGGTTACCGCTTGGACGTGAAGAGAATCTCACATGCCTCGGATCGGGTGTGCTACGTCGAGCTGAGCGAGACCTTCGACATCGACGGCGTCCCCACCGAATACCCTGAATGCCTTGTGTTCGAGCAGAATCGGGACGGACTGATCAACCGGGTCGGCGTGTTCATCAAGCAAATTAATGCGTGATACTCAGTCACTGCCACTGCCCATGACGGCGGCTTGGGCTTGGATCATCAAGCTGACCGCTTCGTTGCGTGTCACCGAGGACAGCATCTGCACCGCGGCGCGCATCATGTCACCAACCATCAAAGTCGGCCCATTGCTGAGGTTTTCGAATGCTTCGCTGATGACCTGGTCGACACCGGCGGCGTCCGGCGGCGCCTGGTCTTCCGAGCTGAGCACCCCGCGGCTGTGTTCGAGGCGGCGCAATGCGGGTGTGTCCGTCTTGCCGAGGATCAGACCGAGCACGTCGACACCCTTGTCATGCAATTCGCTCCACAGCGCCTCGGCGAAGACCATGTCGAACGCCTTGGTGGCACCGTAGGCGACCATATTCGGCCCACCGGCGAGCCCGGCACCCGAGCCAAACAGCACGATGCCGCCGCTGCCCCGCTGCACCATTGCCGGTGCGAAGTGATGACACAGCTGCATCGGCACCATGCAGTTGCGGTGCACCATCGCTTCGGCGGCGGTTATCGGGTTGGCCAGGAACGGCTCGAAGTTGGGATCGGCGCCTGCACAGTAGGCCAGGAAGCCGATATCGAGGTCGTCGGTGGCGGCTGCCACGACGGACGCCGCATCGCGCTCGGCGAGATCGGCTGCCAGCGTGCGGGTTTCGACACCAGTGCGAGCGGTGATCGCGGCGGCTACCTCATCGAGCACGGCCTGGCGCCGCGCCACCAGCACCACGTTGACTCCGCGCTCGGCGAGGCCCTCGGCGAAGGCGGCGCCCACACCGTCGGATGCGCCGGCCACCAGCGCCCACGGCCCGTACTTAGCTGTGAACGTCATGTTGACTCACCGACGGTTGCGACTCGTACCGCGGTGAAGCGACGGCGGGCGATGCGCCATCCGGTATCGGTGCGGACCAGTTCGTCGTCGTAGTAACCGATTCCGTTCACACCGGACTTGTTGTCGCCCATCATGATCAGCGCATCGACATAGGTGCGCGACTGAGCCGAGTCGCCGTCGACGGTGATCACTTGGTTCGTCATGCGGTGCAAGGTGTGGCCTGCCAGCGCGTGCGTCTTGTCCATGAAGTCGGTTACCGCGTCTACACCGTTCCACGCACCGATTTCGCCGTAATCGAGTTCGCAGTCGTCGGTGAACACCGTGCGGAACAACGGCCAGTCGCGCCGGTCGATCCCGGTGGCATAGCGCGTCAGGACATCGGTGATGTCCTGACGGTCTTCTCGTTCGGTCACAAGACGTCTCCGTTCGGGTGGATGACGATTCGAGGCGGGCCGTCGGAGGCTCGGGCCAAGTCCAGGGCGTCGGGCACCTCGTCGAGACTAATGACCGCCCCGACGCTCGGGAGCGGATCGAGTCGCCCGGAAGCGATCGCGTCGAGGGTGCCGTACCAGTCCTGCGGGTGCGGGCCGCCGCCGAATTGAATGGTGACACCCTGACGGGTCGCATCGGTGACGCTCAGCGAATCACCGGTGTACCAGCCGCCGGCGCAATAGATCCGAGTGCCCATGTCGGCGGAATCCACGATCTTCTGGATCAGGCCCGCGGCGCCAACGCATTCAAAGACAACAAGCGAACCCCAGAGCCCACGCTCGGCGCGTACCTCGCGCCACGCGTCGAACGGAGAAGTTTCGGCCGGGTCGACCGCGATGTGCGCCCCGAAGCGGTTGCAAGCCAGTTCACGGCGTTCGGAGTTGTAGTCCGACACGATGATCGGCTCGAGGCCCCGGTTGGCCAGCGCAACGACGGCCGACAGCCCGATCGCGCCTGCACCGATGACGACCGGAACCTCCCCCGGCTCCATCTTCGCGGAGCGCACATAAAACTCACCGACCGCGAACGCGTCGGTCAGAGCCGCGGCGTCGCTTGATATGGCGCCGTCGACCGACTTGGCCAACGTCTCGGCGACGACCACCAATTCGCCGAAACTGCCCTGCGCCTCCGGATGCTGACCGATGATCCGCGCGCCATCGGCGCCACCGTTGACCAGACGGATCGGGATGGACGTCACCCGGGTGCCGACCGGAAACTGTTCTGTGCAGCCGGATCCGTGTCCGACGACTTCGCCGACAAACTCATGGCCAAGCACGATGTCGCGGCTTTCGTCGTAGAGCGAGCGGCCGGTCGGGTCATTGACTCCCATCTCCGGGTGGTCCATGAAATGCACGTCCGACGCGCAGATCGCGGTGCTCAGGGTTCGCAGCAGCAATTCCCCCGGACCGGGAACCGGATCGGCGATCTCACGGACGTCGAGCCGCCCGTCGCGCAACACCACCGCACGCACCCGTCCACTCCTCCGCACTTGGCATTCTCGACTATTCGAGATAGCATCTCGATAATTTGAGCTTCACACTAGGAACCGCGCAGTAAGGAAGTCAAGCCATTCCGCCTTCGGCCCCCACCACGCGCGTCCTCGACGTCGTCGAGCTGCTCGCCGGGCCGGGCAACGAGCGACTGCGGTTCTCCGATGTGGTGCGCAAACTCGAGCTCACGCAGGCGACGGCGCACGCCATTCTGACGACGCTTTGTGCCCGCGGCTGGGCCAGCCGCGATCCGGTCGACAAGACGTTTTCGCTGGGTCCCGCTTTCGCATCGGTGGCGGCGCGGATGGACACTGCGCGGCCGCTGGCGCACACCGCGCGTGAGGCCGCACTACAGCTCGCCGAGCAATTGGGCTACGCCGCTTCGGTGGTAGAGCGGTTCGGCGATTCGTTGGTGATTACTGCGTTCGAGGATCCCGGCCGGAAGTCCGGCGGCGCACCCGGCGACCGGATCCGCTACGCCCCGCCGTTCGGGGTCGCGTTCGCCGCCTGGGACACCGACGAGGAACAGAGCGCGTGGATTCAGCGCAGCACCGCAACAGATTCCGCGTTGGCGCGCCGTCTTGAAGAGATGCTGTCCCGTACCCGCGAGCGCGGATTCGAAGTGGACTGCACGACGCCCGCGCTGACCCGTGCGGCGCACGTCGTTGGGACCTTACCCAGCGACGGGCTACCGGCCCACGTACGCGAGATCACCGATCAGCTGCTGGCCGAATTCACCACGATCGGCTTGCTCTCGGACGACGACGCTCCCCGGCACGCACAGCCGGTAGCGACGATCGCCGCGCCCGTGTTCGACCATCGACGACGAGTCGCAATGATCGTGGCCGTCCATCCGCTACAGGCCCTGACCCGCAAGCAGATCGGCGTCATCGGGCGGCGGGTGGCGCGAGCTGCTGGAGCAACACATGCCTGACAAGCAGACCCTGCGGCTCGACGTCGGCGAGGCCATCGGTGAGCCGGCTTCGCTCGCCGCGACCTACTATCCTGCCGTCACACCTAATCCAATGGTGTTGGTGTGCCTGCCCGGCGGGACATACAACCGGCTCTACTGGCACTTGGATGTGGCGGACCAGCCGGGGTACAACTTCGCCGAGTACGCCGTCGAGCACGGCTACGCCGTCGTCGCCATCGATCCGCTGGGCACCGGCGAAAGCAGCAAGCCTGCCCGCGATATCGGATTGCAAGACATCGCCACCGCACTGACGTGTGCGCTGAACGAGCTGTCCGAAATCACCGGCAGCACAGCATCTCCCATCGCCTTTGCGCATTCCCTCGGCGGTTACCTCGCCATCCTGCAACAAGCCGCGCATGCCAGTTATGCCGGACTGGCCCTTCTAGGCTGCACCAACCAACACGTCGCACCGCTGAACCTCAACCCGGATTTCATCGCCGCGGCCGCCACACCGCATGGCCGCAAGGTATTGGCCGATCAATTCGCCAGCATGATCCCCGAGCCATACACCGAAGCCATTCGGGACTTCCAGCAAGGCTGGTTTCACCTACCTGACGTCCCTGCGGCAGTGCTCGAGGCAGATGATCGTATGACGAGGTCCGTTGTGCCGCGCTGCTTTTCGGCAGGCGCAATTCCAGGCGTGGTGAGCGAGGAAGCGGCGCTGGTGGACGTGCCGGTTCTACTCGGCTACGGCGAAGTCGACGTATCGCCCGACCCCGGCGCTGAGGCGCAGTTCTACGCCCGCAGTACCGATATCACCACGGTGGTTGTTCCCGGCAGCGGGCACTGCCACAACATGGCCTCAACCCGTCACCTGCTCTGGCGACAGCTGCTGGAGTGGGCAGGGCGCATCGGCCATTAATCAACGAGGAGCATCTCGGATGGACCTACGGCGGATCAGCGACGAACTGGAAATAACCGCGCTGCTCAATAGGTACGCCCGCGCCGTAGACACCAAGGACTGGGATTTGTATCGATCGGTATTCACCGACGATGCACACATCGACTACTCGTCGGGCGGAGCCATCGCCGGCAGCCGCGAGCAGGTGGCCGACTGGCTGGCCCAAGGGTTCACCGCGCTTCCGATGTCGATGCACTACATCACCAACATCGAAAGTGAGATCGACGGCAACGCCGCACAGGTGCGCGCGATGTTCTACAACCCCATGCAGCTGCCGGGGATGACCGAACTTAGTTATTGCGGCGGGTACTACCACCATGGATTGGTCCGCACCGATGACGGCTGGCGCAGCCGCAGCCTGCGGGAAGAGACCGTCTGGTTCATCAACGCGCCAGGCTCCTGAAGGTCGGCTCACCGGCTGACTTGTTATACGGGCTAAATACTCGTTATACTAACTAAGTAATGCTGATCTGAACTTTAGGAGCACGCGATGCCGCGCACCGACAACGACACCTGGGACCTCGCGACCAGCGTGGGAGCGACAGCGACGATGGTTGCCGCCGCCCGTGCGATCGCCACCAAAGCCGACAACCCGCTGATCGACGACCGGTTCGCCGAGCCGCTGGTCCGGGCCGTCGGGGTGGATTTCCTGACGAGGTGGGCCGCCGGAGATCTGGCCGCCGCCGACATCGACGACGACGAGTCCAGCTGGAAGCTCCAGCAGATGCCCGACGCGATGGCCGCCCGCACCCGGTTTTTCGACTCGTTCTTCAAAGAGGCGACGCAGGCCGGCATCCGCCAAGCGGTGATCCTCGCATCCGGTCTTGACGCTCGCGCCTACCGATTGGACTGGCCCGCCGGTATGACGGTGTTTGAAGTCGACCAGCCTCAGGTTATTGCTTTCAAAACCACCACGCTGGCCGATCTGGGCGCCCAGCCGACCGCCGATCGCCGTGCCGTCGCGATCGACCTTCGAAACGACTGGCCCGCCGCGTTGATCGAGGCGGGTTTCGACCACATCCAACCGACCGCGTGGATCGCCGAGGGCCTGCTCGGTTATCTGCCGCCCGAAGCGCAAGACCGCCTGCTGGACAACATCTCTGCGCTCAGTGCAGCCGGCAGCCGCCTGGCCACCGAGGCCATCCCGGACATGTCGGAGGTCGACCATGAGCAGGCGCGGGAGATGATGCGCAAGGCTACCGAGAAATGGCGTGCGCACGGTTTCGACCTCGAGTTCTCCGAACTCGGCTATGAGGGCGATCGCAACGACGTCGCCGTTTATCTCGACACATTGGGTTGGCGCTCGACCGGGACGCCGATGAGTCAACTGCTGGCCGAGTTCGGGCTTCCCCCTATGCCGCACGGCAACGACTCGGTGTCGGTGGCCGATACGGTCTACTACACCTCGGTCAAGTGACCAGGCCAACTGTGGCAGCGCAACGTCGCGGTTTCAACGACGCCGTCACGCGGTTCTGGAGTTTCGCGGCGCCGGCCTATAACCTGCCGTTTCTGCAGCAGTGGGTATACCGGCCCGCGCACGACGAGGTGGTCGCGCAGCTGCGCGCGCACTCCTCAGCGCGGGTAGCTGACATCGCCTGTGGCACAGGTATTCTGGCAGATCGGATTGAAAACGAGCTGCACCCCGGGCAGGTCTACGGCGTGGACATGTCCGACGGCATGCTGAAGGCAGCACGCGCCCGCTCGGCCGGCGTGCAGTGGTTGCGTGGACCCGCCGAGCAGCTTCCGTTTGAGGACGGCGCGTTGGACGCGGTCGTGACAACGTCGGCGTTTCACTTCTTCGATCAACCCGCGGCATTGCGCGAATTCCATCGCGTGCTGTCATCCGGCGGGCTGGCGGCGGTCTCGACTCTCAGTGCGCGCCAACTACTTCCGCAGGGACCGTCGACCAGCAAGTGGAAGCCTGCGCATCACCCGTCGCCCGCCGAGATGCGGCGCTTGTTCGAGGGCGCGGGCTTCACCATCGCGGAGCAGCACCGAGTGCGGCGGCCACTACTAACCCGAGCCATCTCGGACTTGATCACGGTCGGGATCAAAAGCTGACGTCATCCGGTGTGCTTTCAGCGCCTCGCCGAGCGTCCAAATCGCAACACCCAGCAGCACAACGTCTTTGAGCAGAAACTGGCCGGGCAGCGCGGAGAGCACCGGAACGGGTCCGACGAACTGGTTGGCCACACCGGGGGTGGTGAACAAAAAGCTCAGCGTCCCGCAGAACAGGACGATCCCCATCCCGCTACCGATTGCCGATAACCGCGGCGACAGCGGGCGAAGGCAGATCAGAATCGCCGCAACGATTTCCAGCGTTCCCAAACCCCGCGCGACGGTGTTTACGCTGAACACGTCATAGACCCAACTCATCAACGGGCTGTGCTCGATCAAGACCCGGGCTTCCATCTTGACGTACTTACCGAAGCCGATCCACGCCAGCGTTAGGGCCAGTCCATACCGGCTGACCGCTTGCCCGATCGAACCCAGCATCGCCGGCCATTGGTCGGTCGGTTTGGTCGTCTTCGCCAATTCACTCCTCCGTTCGGATTACCGGCTGCACCACCGTTTCCGATGACGGGTGGCGCTTCGGTTCGGTTCAACTGCAACGCAAAGCGTGTTCTGGCTATGCTGTCGCCCATACGGTAAAGGGGAACAGGCATGAACAAAGACGACATGATCCTGATTAGCGTGGACGACCACATCGTTGAGCCTCCGGACATGTTCAAAAACCACTTGCCGAACAAGTATTTGGATGAGGCGCCGCGGTTGGTGCACAACCCCGATGGGAGTGATACGTGGCAGTTTCGCGATGTCGTGATCCCCAACGTCGCCCTCAACTCAGTAGCCGGCCGCCCCAAAGAGGAGTACGGGCTCGAACCGCAGGGACTGGATGAGATCCGGCCGGGCTGCTACAACGTTGACGAGCGGATCAAGGATATGAACGCCGGGGGCATGCTGGGGTCGGTTTCCTTCCCGACCTTCCCGGGCTTCGCGGGTCGCCTGTTTGTGACCGAAGATCGGGAATTCAGTTTGGCGTTGTTGCAGGCCTACAACGACTGGCATGTGGAGGAGTGGTGCGGTGCCTATCCGGCGCGGTTCATTCCGATGTGTCTGCCGGTGATCTGGGACCCCGAGGCCTGCGCTAAGGAGGTGCGCCGCAATGCCAAGCGTGGCGTGCACGCGCTGACGTTCACCGAAAACCCCGCTGCCATGGGCTACCCGAGCTTTCACGACGAGCACTGGACGCCGTTGTGGCAGGCATTGGTGGATACCGACACCGTGATGAATGTGCACATCGGCTCTTCGGGCCGGCTGGCCATCACGGCCCCGGACGCGCCGATGGACGTGATGATCACCTTGCAGCCGATGAACATCGTGCAAGCCGCCGCCGATCTGTTGTGGTCGGCGCCGATCAAGAAATACCCCGGCCTCAAGATCGCCCTTTCTGAGGGCGGCACTGGCTGGATCCCCTACTTCCTCGAGCGCGCCGATCGCACCTACGAGATGCATTCGACGTGGACCGGGCAGGACTTCAACGGCAAACTGCCGTCGGAGGTGTTCCGCGAGCACTTCTTGACCTGCTTCATCTCCGACCATGTCGGGGTCGCCTTGCGCAATGAGATCGGCATCGACAACATCTGCTGGGAGGCCGACTACCCGCACTCAGATTCCATGTGGCCCGCGGCACCCGAACAGCTGCACGAGGTGCTGACCCGCAACAGCGTGCCCGACAACGAGATCAACAAGATGACCTACCAGAACGCCATGCGCTGGTATCACTTCGATCCGTTCACTCACATCACACGCGAACAAGCCACCGTGGCCGCACTACGCAAGGCCGCCGAAGGCCACGACGTCTCCATCCACGCAATGTCGCAGCGCACAAAGGACCCCAGCCTTGGAGCCTCGGCGTTGCAGGCGCAGCTGGACAGGTCTAACAAGCCTTAACTGCGGGTGAAGCCGGTATTCTCCGCAGTGCCACAGCCGTTTTCGCGGGTCAGGTCTCGCCCCCGACGAACTCGCGCGCCGACTCATCCCAGCGGTCGACGTTGACCACCTCGGTCAGCGGTCGACGACGCACCGGTCCATGCCTGCCTTTGGGCCAGCCCACCACGATGTGGCCGGCGACCATCCAATCGTCGGGCATGCCGACGGCGTCCCGAAGCAGTTGCTCGCCGCCGTAAGCGCCCCAGCTGGTCAGGCACGCGCCCAGGCCCTGGGCGCGAGCAGCCAGCAAGAAATTCTGCATCGCCGGGAAGATCGACCCACCGAGCAGCAGCTCGGAAGCCGTCGGAAAATGCTTCTGCGCGAACAGAACTGACGTGAATTGGCCGGCCCGATCGTGCAACTCGTAGGTCGCACGGTTAGTACGGGCGCGGCGGCTATGGTCGTCGTCGGCCGGCCGACTCATCCCGTAGACGGGCTCGATGACCTCCAACGCGTGAGCAGCCGCCCTGGCCACCACCGCCCGCTGCTCGGCTGACCGCAGCACGATGAAACGCCAGGCCTGAGC
>NZ_JBATXN010000379.1:0-2930 GCF_049673265.1 Mycobacterium sp.
ATGATGTAGTGCGCGAGTACCTCCATCGAGAAGTTCGCGCCCGCACCGTGACCGGGCCTGTAGTTCGGCGCCGACATGGTGAACGAGTTGTGGAAGCCGGGCACCGTTCCGCCGCGATAGGCGCGGGGGCTGTCACCCCATTCGTCGGCCAGCTTCCTACCGTTACGGCCGCGGATGTCGATAGTGGACAGAAAGTCCAAATAGTAGCCGGTGGCGTAGATGATGACATCGAGGTCGATCTGTCGACCGTCTTGGGTGACAATGCCTTTCGCGTTGACCTCGGCCGGTTCGCTGGCCTCCACGTCGACGTGGTCGCGCGTCAAAGCCGGGTAGTACCCGCCCGGATCGCGAATGATCCGTTTGCCGTACGGTGCGAAGTCCGGGGTGACTTTCTTCGCCAGCTCGGTGTCTTTGCCGAACGTCTGCTCGATGTAGTCCAGACACATTTGCAGCAACACGTCGTTGGCCGCGGAGATGGACAGATGGTCCTTGCACCACTCCGGATCCTGCAAGATGACCGGATAGTTGTTGTCCGCGGTGCCCCAATACGACTTCAGCCGATTCCACTTCGCGTAGTACGGCAGGTGCCGCCCGAGGTAGCGCTTATGGGCCGGTACCTCGTCGGTCAGCCGTCGACGGGGAGCCACCCAATGCGGCTGACGCTGGAACACCGTCAGGTGCTCGACCTGGTCGACGCACGCGTCGACGATCTGCACGGCGGTGCAGCCGGCCCCAATGATCGCCACTTTCTTGCCGGTGAGGTCCAGCGATTCATCCCACAACGCGGAATGAATGCTGGTGCCCGCGAACGTGTCCCGGCCCTCGACGTCGGGCCAGCGCGGGCGATTGAGGTAGCCGGCGGCGGTGACCACGATGCTGGCATAGCTGATGTCGCGCCGATCGTCGGCGTTGACCGAATGGATCTGCCACTGGTTGCGCTCGTCGTCCCACCTCAGCGCCTCGACCTCGGTGCGGAACCGGGTGTGCGCGCGCAGCTTGTGCTTGTCGGCCAGTGCCACCAGATACGCCTGATATTCCGCGCCCTGCGGATAGTAACTACTCCAATCCGGGTTCACCTCGCGCGACAGCGAGTAGTACGCCGAAGGGGTGTCGACACCGATGCCGGGGTAGGTGGTGGTGTACCACGTGCCGCCGACTTCCGGGTTGCGGTCGAAGATTTCGTAGCACACGCCCTCCTCGGCGGCCGCCAACGCGACGCTGATTCCGGCGATACCCGCACCGATGATCGCGATGTTCATTGTGTCCGGAATCGACACCGTGCGCGGCAACGTCGGCTGCGAGCGCTGGACGCCGCCCTGCTCGAGGAGCAGGTCCACATGCTCGTCGTCCACCCCTGAGCCCAGTGCGATGGGCAACAATCTTGCGAAGAAGTCACGGTCTTCAGCCGACGTTGCCTCAGGGCGCCGGCTCGCGCCCAGCGCCTCGACGATAGCGTTCACCAGCGCCTCGGCAGTGTCGGGATCGGTGACCCCGGCCCGCTCAGGCGGGTCGGGGATGTGCGAAATCTTCGGCGCGTAGGTGTCGATCACCACCGGGTCGCCGGTGAGCTGAGCCAGCACCGCCACCAGGACGCCCGGGTCGGCCTGACGCAGGTTGTCCCGCAGTTCGTCGGGATGCACAGGGTCGCGAGCGCACATGGCATCGAGTATCGAAGCGTTGCCGTACGGAGGGCGTGGTCTTGTCTACTCAGCGGGACATCATTGGGCACACGTGTTCCACTGACCGGTCATCGGTCGTGTTACCGGGACCACCCCAGGGTTGACTCGCTGTCATGAGCAACGACATCACGCTGCCGGAATTGCAAGAGTTCATCGCCGGCTTCTGGTACCACTACGACGAGGCGCACCACGACGAGCTGGCGGCAAGCTATGCCGAGGACGTGCGCTACATCAGCCGAAGCGATTCGGGCGCCAGCCCTTTCGAGGAACTGATGTCACCCGAGCTGCACGGCCGTGACGCCGTCATAAAGTGGCTGTCGGCGCATCGCGAGCAGAGCCCCTATCCGCTTCGCCACCATGCCACCAACGTGCACCGCACCGGCACCGACGGTGCTATCACCAGCGCCCGTTTCTACATTTTCGTCAACCAGATCGCCAATTTCGTGCCGTTCGCGGTGTCCAGCGGCATAGCTGAGGTCGCTGTGCGCCGCGGCGCAGGCGGGTTGGAGTTCACCCAGATGGAGGTCATTCTCGACACCACCAACTCGGTGCTGCTATCTGAGCTGCACGCCGACAGCACCACCGGTTCGTGAGCGCCCGGGAAAAATTCTCCGGCGGCGTGGCCGTCATCACGGGGGCTGGCGCGGGTATTGGTGCTGGCCTAGCGCGGTACGCCAGTCGATTGGGCATGACCGTGGTGCTCGCCGACGTCGACGCCGCTGCCATCGCAGCATTGCGTGACGAGCTGTGCGCAGCCGGGTGCACAGCACTGGACTTCGTATGCGACGTGCGCGATCCCGATGCCGTGCAGAGGCTCGCCGAGAAGACCTACCGGGAGGTCGGCCCATTACGGCTGTTGGTGAACAACGCCGGGGTCGAACAGTTCGGCTATCTGTGGGACACACCGGTCGCCAATTGGCAGCGCGTCATCGACATCAATATCAGCGGCGTCTTCTACGGCGTACGGGCGTTTCTCCCAAAGCTGATGGGGACCGACGACCAAGCGTGGGTGTGGAACCTGTCGTCGGTCGGCGGGGTGATAGCGGCTCCCCTGCAGGCGCCCTACATCATGAGTAAGCACGCAGTCCTTGCGTTGACCGAGTGTCTGCATCTCGAGGTTCAGGCAGCCGGACACGACCATCACATTCACGTGCAGGCCGTGCTGCCCGGCGCGGTGGCCTCCAACATCTTCGAAGCTGCCGGCGGAGTGACCAACGGCGACATCGCGGCGGCCGAATCCCAGCGCTCGGC